>NZ_DBGFPE010000007.1:0-129895 GCF_048526665.1 Candidatus Allofournierella excrementavium | reverse complement strand
TAAGCTTATCTGCTTAGCGCTCTTATAATACTATACATATAAGCTTAGTTCAAGCCTTTTAGAAGAAATATTATTAAATAAATTTGTTTAGATTTCTCTTGACTATCCTAAGCATTTCTGCTATGCTAAAATTATCAAGAATCCAGATTGGAGTTGGCCGTTATGGCGATTGGAGAACGCATTCACTTTTTCCGCACTCTGCGGGGCATGACACAGAAATATCTCGGTATGGCGCTGGGCTTCCCAGAGAAGTCCGCCGATGTGCGCCTTGCTCAATACGAGAACGGGTCGCGGACGCCCAAAGCAGACCTGACTGCTGCGCTGGCACAGATATTGGATGTTTCTCCTCATGCCCTGGCTGTGCCAGACATCGACTCCTATGTGGGTCTTATGCACACGCTGTTCACGCTTGAGGATCGCTACGGACTGAAAATCTGCGAGTGTGATGGAGAAGTACATCTTCGGGTGGATGTGTTCCAGGGAAAAGAAGCGGCCCGGTTCCATGAGATGATCTGCGCCTGGGGAGAACAGGCGGCCAAGCTGAAGTCGGGAGAGATCAGCAAAGAGGACTACGACCGCTGGCGTTACCGCTACCCGGAGTTTGATACCACAGGCCATTGGCATAAGGTTATCCCTTCTCAGGGCCTCAGCGATATGCTGGTAGAGGAACTGAACAAGGACAAGAAAGGAAAATAAAAAAGGTCTAACCGACTTGCAAAAATCGGTTAGACCTTTTCTCTTGGATAAGTTTTTAATCTGCACCTGCAAACCGCCCGTTACCTGCCAAAAAATCAGCAAGTATGGATTCGACGAGTGCTATCAATCTGCTATCAAATGGGGAATTTGAAAATCAAAAGCCCAGTGTTTATGCGCCTTTGCGGGCCCTCATATCCACTTTTTGCTTATTCCCACTCGATGGTGCCGGTGGGCTTCGGCGTCAGGTCGAAGCAGACGCGGTTCACGCCGGGCACCTCAGCGGTGATGCGCTGGGTGATCTTCTGCAGCAGGGCGAAGGGCACGTCCTCCACGGTGGCGGTCATGGCGTCGCGGGTGTTCACCGCGCGCAGGATCACCGGCCACTCAAACGAGCGCTTGCCGTCCTTCACGCCCACCGACTTGAAATCGGGGATGACGGTGAAGTACTGCCACACCTTGCCTTCCAGGCCGTTCTTCGCAAACTCCTCCCGCAGGATGGCGTCCGACTCCCGCACCGCCTCCAGACGGTCGCGGGTGATGGCCCCCAGGCACCGCACGCCCAGGCCGGGGCCGGGGAACGGCTGGCGGTAGACCATGCCGTCCGGCAGGCCAAGCGCCTTGCCCACAACGCGCACCTCGTCCTTGAACAGCAGCTTGAGGGGCTCCACCAGCTGGAACTGGAGGTCCTCCGGCAGGCCGCCCACGTTGTGGTGGGCCTTCACGCCGTCGCTTTCCAGGATGTCCGGGTAGATCGTGCCCTGCGCCAGGAACTCGATGCCCTCCAGCTTCCTCGCTTCCTCCTCAAACACGCGGATGAACTCGGCGCCGATGATTTTCCGCTTCTGCTCGGGCTCGGCCACACCCTCCAGCTTGTTCAAGAAACGGTCGATGGCGTCCACATACACCAGGTTGGCGTCCATCTGGTTGCGGAACACCTCCACCACCTGTTCCGGCTCGCCTTTGCGCAGCAGGCCGTGGTTCACATGGACGCACACCAGCTGCTTGCCGATCGCCTTGATGAGCAGCGCGGCCACCACCGAGGAGTCCACGCCGCCCGACAGGGCCAGCAGCACCTTTTTGTCGCCCACCTGCTCCTGGATCTCACGCACCTGCTCCTCAATAAAGGCCGCTGCCAGTTCCGCCGTTGTGATACGAGCCATGTCGTCGGGACGTTTGATGTTCTCCACTGTTGTATCTCCTTTTCTGTAAATTCGATGCTCCGTGCCGTGCCTTGTGCGCCTTTCGGCCCGCAGGCCGCCTTTTCCCTTTCACTATACCACAGGAACCGACTATATTCAACGCCATTCCCGCCTCACAGCGCGCCGAAAAGCGCCCCCATCAGCGGGGCCGCCGCCAGCATCACCAGCGAGAAGGTGAGGGAGGACACCGACACCAGTGTCGCCCGCTGGGCCGAGGGCACCATCCCGTTCAGCACCACGTCGCTGCGCACGTCCAGCAGGTCGTCCAGCATGCCGGCCAGAAAGCCCCCGGCAAAGGCGGCGGGCAGGGAAGGGGCGGCGGCCAGCATCGCGCCGGCAAACACCCCGCCCGCGCACAAAAGCGCCAGTGAGCGAAAGCCAAGGCCTTCGGCAAACCTTGCGGCCTGGGCGCCCAGCGTGCCGCTCAAAGACAGGACGAACAGCGCGGGCCCCAGCCACCCGGCGGGCAGGCCCAGGGTGGGCAGCCGCGCCTGCAGCAGATAGAGCAGCATGGTGGCCACGGCGCCCACAGCGGCGTTGCAGAGCATCAGCCGCAGCACCTTCGGGCTGTGGAGGATGAAGGCGGCGCTCTCCCGCACTGCGCGGCGGATGCGCACGGCGGCGGAACCGGCGATGACTTCCCGTTCCGGCTCCCGCAGCGCCAGCGCCGGAAGAAGGCCCGCCAGCGCCAGGGCAAGGTCCACGCCGTAGGCCGCCCGCGGGCCCAGCCACAGCGCGAACCCGGCGCACAGGGTGGCCAGCGCCGAGCCCACCCGCCACAGC
The DNA here is from genome assembly GCF_048526665.1 of Candidatus Allofournierella excrementavium. Classification (NCBI taxonomy): domain Bacteria; kingdom Bacillati; phylum Bacillota; class Clostridia; order Eubacteriales; family Oscillospiraceae; genus Allofournierella; species Candidatus Allofournierella excrementavium. The sequence goes on along the minus strand of NZ_DBGFPE010000007.1, from coordinate 127,217 downwards.
GTCAGGTCGTTGACGGCGAACTGCTGATAAGCCTCCTCCCGGCCGCACATCTTCAGGCTTTCATAAGCCAGCGCCTCCCGGGAGCCGGAGGCGAAGTTGTAGCCCAGGGCGCTCAGCGCCATGGCGAGGCAGACGCCGGCCATGGAGCGGGAAAGCAGCATGGCGGCGCTGGCCGCCGCGAACATGCACTGGCTGGCCACCATCGACCGCTTGCGGCCGGACACGTCGGCAATGACCCCGGAGGGCACTTCGAACAAGAAGCTGACGAAATGGAACACGCCCTCCGCGAAGCCGATTTCAGTCAGGGAAAATCCCCGCGCCGCCAGCAGCGCCACCCAGGACGCGCCGGCGATCTGCAGGCTGCTGATGGCCGTGACGGCGTACAGCCTGCGAAGCTGCTGTTTGATTTTGAACATAAAAAATCTCCTTTCCTCACAGTGGTCTGCAAGCAAAAGGAGACAGGGCGCAAATCTTAAAAAGCCAGGCAAAACAGCGTCAAGAAGCGGCCTCGGCCTTCAAAAAGGGCGCACTATCCCCTTTGAAGGCAAAAACAGTGCCTTTTCTCAGCTGGACGTTGGGGAATTTCCAGAACATCCGTGCGCCCTCCTTTCCTGATTACTGCGCAAAATTGTAGCACGCCCCACCGCCCGGTGTCAAGGGGGCAGGCGGGCGCGCCGCCGGCATAAATGACCGCCCGCCCCGTGTATCCGCGGGGCAGGGAGCGGCTGAAAACAGGCTGTTTCCATGCTCTCGGAATTACGGTAGAATAGACGCAACGGAGCGATAATTTACGGAGGGGATATTGTACATTGGATAGTAAAAGGATAAAGGAAATGCTGTTTGCGCCAGGTGCGGATTTGCGCGGTATCGCAAGTAAGGCAGGAAAGCCCTAAAACGGCTTCCCGCCCATTTCGATTTTGAGAGAGGAGCGATTTATTATGCCGCAGCATGTAACCGTTGTAAATTATGACCCGGAATGGCCGTCAAACTATGCGCGGGAGCGGGGCTGCATTGCCGAAATACTGAAAGACAACTGCATTTCCATCTACCATATTGGAAGTACATCTGTTCCGGGCCTGCCCGCCAAATCGGTTATCGATATTATGGCAGTCGTTAGAAGCCTTGAGGAAGTAGACAGAGCTGCGGAAAAGTTTTCCGCCATCGGTTATGAATCTCTCGGTGAATTTGGAATAGCGGGCAGGCGTTATCTTCGCAAAGGCGGGGATGAACGAACCCATCAAATTCATATTTTTCAGGCGGACGATTGGAACAATATCGGGCGGCACCTCGCGTTCCGGGACTATATGCGTGACCATGAAAAAGAGCGGGACGAATACGCAAAAATCAAAAAAGACCTTGCACAAGAGTTTCCTTATGATATAGATGGATATTGTGATGGAAAAGAGAGTTTTGTTCGTGAGATGGAAGAACGTGCGCTTGCTCAATACGATGGGGCGTGGGATAAATTGTATATTGCCGCGCGGAAGGTACAGTATGAAAGAAAACTCTCTCCAGCGATGGAGGCTGGGAGTGTTTCTGCCGCGGTTCTTTCAGCAAAAGGGAACATTTATACCGGCGTTTGCATTGATACAGCTTGTTCATTGGGAATGTGTGCGGAAAGAAATGCGATTGCAAATATGATAACAAACGGGGAAAGCCAAATCATAAAAATAGCCGCTGTCATGCCGGATGGAAAAGCAGGCATGCCGTGTGGAGCCTGCCGGGAATTTATGATGCAGCTGGATAAAGCGGCTGGAGAAATAGAAGTCCTGCGCGACTATGAAACAAAACAGGTGGCGAAGCTGAAAAACCTGATTCCCGATTGGTGGAAGTAAGCCCGCAAGCCGAAGCGCAGGGCGAGGGACGGGGGCTTTCACATACGCCCTGCCCGCGGCAACGGCGGCAGGGCGTATAACGCACTGCCGCCGTCGCCGCAGGCAGCGCAGGATAACATGGGCCGAGGCCTCATCAAAAAAAGGCCCCGGCGGCTGTTTCATATCACAATTCCCTCCTAATTTTTAGATTCGTAATACATAAAAGTGAAAATTTCAGCAAACAATGAAATGGCAAAGGCAAATGCCAATCCTACGCCCATCGCAATAAACCCTTCGTAACCAGAAACCTTCCCCATTACCAGCAAAGCAAGCATAAGCGCGAACGATATGATCTGCGTAAGCCGGAAAGACTTGCTTTTGGATTTCAGCGCAATCAGGCGGTTCCTTTCGTCCAGTTCTTCCAGCTTATCCTCCTTGGCCATCCGCTGCGATATGCTTCGCATGATTGAACCAAATCCCAGAACAAATAACGCCGCTATCAGGATGATGGAATTCATATCAAAGTCCTGCCGCATCATGCTTGTTATCAGATTCAGCAAGCCCAATGCCACCATGAAAACACCTGAAGCAAATACCTTTTTGTTATAAATCTTCATATTGCTTATCCTCCCATTCTTTGTTTTCTTTTAAGCAACATAAATCCTCAACCGTCACACCAAATACCTGCGCCATTCTGTAAGCAAGCATAAGAGACGGGCTGTATTGTTCCTTTTCGATCGAGATGATTGTTCTTGACGAAACATGAACCAGATCAGCCAACTGCTGCTGTGTCATTTTCGCCGCGGTTCTTAATTCCTTTACCCTGGTTTTCATGCACTCTCTCCCATAAACATGAAGCTCGCTTCTTGTGAAGGTAACTTCATGTTATCATACAAATATAGCATTGTCAACTAAAATGTGAAGTTGACTTCACATCGTTTTGCATAGCAAAACCCCGCCGAACAGTCAATGGTAAAATGAACGGCTGTGCGCCGTCCTTGGCTGCCTGACAGGGCTTTGCTTTCTTCTCTCGATACGACTTTGCAAAAGGCGCTTGCGGCCTCAAAAAAGGCTTGAAATCAAGGCTTTTTGAGGTTCCTGCATCACTCGAACTCCACCGTTGCGGGGGGCTTGCCGGTGCAGTCGTAGAGCACGCGGTTCACGTGGGGCACCTCGTTCACGATGCGGCTGGTGGCCCTGGCCAGCACCTCCCAGGGCAGGGGGGCCGCCTCGGCGGTCATGAAGTCGGCGGTGGCAACGGCCCGCAGGGCGACGGCGTAGTCGTAGGTGCGCTCGTCGCCCATCACGCCCACGCTGCGCATGTTGGTCAGCGCCGCGAAGAACTGGCCCAGGCCCTTGTGAGCGCCCGCGGCCTCCACTTCCTCGCGGTAGATGGCGTCCGCCTGCTGCACGATCTTCACCTTCTCGGGGGTCACCGCGCCGATGATGCGCACGGCAAGGCCGGGGCCGGGGAAGGGCTGGCGGCTCACCAGATACTCAGGGATGCCCAGCTCGCGGCCGGCCTGACGCACCTCGTCCTTGAACAGGTCGCGCAGGGGCTCCACGATCTCCTTGAAGTCCACATAGTCGGGCAGGCCGCCCACATTGTGGTGGCTCTTGATGACCGCGCTCTCGCCGCCAAGGCCGCTCTCCACCACGTCGGGGTAGATGGTGCCCTGCACCAGGAAGTCCACGGTGCCGATCTTCTTGGCCTCTTCCTCAAAGACGCGGATGAACTCCTCGCCGATGATCTTGCGCTTCTTCTCCGGCTCTTCCACGCCGGCCAGCTTGTCGTAGAAGCGCTGCTGGGCGTTCACGCGGATGAAGTTCAGGTCATAGGGGCCTTCGGGGCCGAACACGGACTCCACCTGATCGCCCTCGTCCTGGCGCAGCAGGCCGTGGTCCACGAACACGCAGGTCAGCTGCTTGCCCACCGCCTTGGCCAGCATGACGGCGGCAACGGAGGAGTCCACGCCGCCGGACAGAGCGCACAGCACCTTGCCGCTGCCGATCTTGGCCCGCAGGGCGGCTACGGTGTCCTCCACGAAGGAGTCCATCTTCCAGTCGCTGCCGCAGCCGCAGACGTTGTGCACGAAGTTGGAGAGCATCAGCGCGCCCTGCTGGGTGTGCAGCACTTCCGGGTGGAACTGCACCAGATACAGGCCACGCGCAGCGTCCTCGGCGGCGGCCACGGGGCAGCTGTCGGTGTGGGCGGTGATGACAAAGCCCGGCGCGGGGGTCTCGATGTAGTCGTTGTGGCTCATCCAGCAGATGGTGCTCTCGCTCACGCCCTTGAACAGCTTGGAGGAGGTGTTCACGAACACCTCGGTCTTGCCGTATTCCCGCTCGGCGGCGCGGCTCACCTTGCCGCCCAGCACATGGCTCATCAGCTGCGCGCCGTAGCAGATGCCCAGCACGGGGATGCCCATCTCGAACAGTTCCTTGCCGATGGTGGGGGAGTCCGGCAGATACACGCTGTTGGGCCCGCCGGTGAGGATGATGCCCGCGGGCTTTTTCTCCCGCACGGCCTCAAAGGCCTTTTTGTAGGATACGATCTCGGAATACACGCAGCTTTCGCGCACGCGGCGGGCGATCAGCTGATTGTACTGACCGCCGAAGTCCACCACTAAGATGGTCTGCGCCATGGATTGCCCCTCCTTATGATAGTGAATGTGCACAATGAAATATGGCTTATTATAGCACAATCAGACAAGGGAGAAAAGCGCCGCGCCGCAGTTTTTTGCCCTCAAATGCAAAAAAATCTCCCCGGCCGGGGGCCGGGGAGGGGGATAGGATCACTTTTCGCGGTAGATGCTCATGCTGGGGAAGGCAAATTCGCAGCCGGCCTGCTCCATCAGGCCCATCAGCGCCAGATTCACCTCTTCCTGAACTTTCAGGAAATCGGCCAGCGCGCCGGTCTTGGCGTAGTACTGCACCAGGATGTTCAGGCTGGAATCGCCGAAGCCGGTGAACTGAACCCGCACGCTGTCCTCCCACACGTCCTCCCGGGTGGTGAGCATGGCGCGGATGGATTCCATCAGCGTTTCCAGCTGGGCGCGGGAGGCGCTGTAGGTCACGCCCAGGGTGAACTTTGCCAGCCGCTTGCTGATGCGGCTGTAGTTGGTGAGCGCCTCGTTCACCAGCACGCTGTTGGGGATCACCAGCTGGGCGTTCTCCAGCGTACGGATGCGGGTGGAGCGGAAGGCGATGTCCTCCACTTCGCCCTCGCCCACGGTGGTCTTGATCCAGTCGCCCAGGGCAAAAGGCTTTTCAAACAGGATCATCACGCCGCCCATGAAGTTGGTGGCGTAGTCCTTGGCGGCAAGGCCCAGGGTCAGGCTGACCACACCGAGGCTGGCGATGAGGCTGGCCACAGGCACGCCCACCTCTTCCAGCACCATCAGCACCGCGAAGGTGATGACCACGCCTTTCAGCAGGCGGTTGATGAAGTTGGTCACGGTGGGGTCCATTTCGATGGAAAGCCCGCCCTGCACCCGCTGCATCATCAGCGGGCCGATGTCGCTGGCGCCCACAAGGCCCCAGGCCAGCATGGCGATGAGGTTGATGTTCAGCAGCTTGTCGAACCAGGGGCGAAGGGCGGCGCTGTACTGCGGGGGCAGGGGCAGCGCCAGCAGCGCGAAATACAGGCCGATGGACCACACCAGCACGGGCAGGGGCTTCGCAAAGCCGCGCACAAAGATGAACAGCACTTTTTTGATGCGCTTTTCGGATTTTGCCACCAGCCAGGGGCACACTTTATAGCGCACCACGCGGCTGACGATATAGCACGCGGCAAACAGCCCGACACAAATGGCCAGCTGCATCAGCGAGCCGGGGTTTTCGGCGTAATAAGTCGTAAATACGTCCAGCATCTGCAACATCCTTTTCAGTTGGAATGGGGAAAGGCCGAGCATATTATACCACGCTTCCTGCCGGTTTGGCAAAGTGTGTCGAGGCGCGCGCCACAGCACAAAAATATGCTCAGTGTGCGGAAAATTTGCCCGCACCGCTTGCAAAACACGAAAGGCGCGCTATAATGATAGCAGAAAGTCTGTTTCAGGGCGGGGTGAGATTCCCCACCGGCGGTAAAGCCCGCGACCACCCTTTCGGGTGCTGATCCGGTGAGATTCCGGAGCCGACGGTAAAGTCCGGATGAAAGAAACGGAAGCTGCTCCAATGCTTTTGATTCGCCCTGCTGTATATCGGCAGGGCGTTTTTGTTTGCGCGGGGCGCATCTCCCGGTTCCAACTGTTGCCGGCTTTCGAAAAAATTTTTTGAAAGGCCGGCTTTTTCTCTGCCGGCCGGGAGGGAATCACTATGGAAACCAAAGCAAAAACTCGTCCCATCCGCCTGCGCGCCCTCGTGGTCACCGCCATGCTGAGCGCCGTGGGCTGTGTGCTCATGATGCTGGACTTCCCGCTGCCCATGCTCATCCCCAGCTTCGTCAAGATGGACGTCTCCGAGCTGCCGGCGCTGCTGGCGGCCTTCAGCATGGGGCCCGTCTCCGGCATCGTGGTATGCCTGATGAAGAATATCCTGGCCGCCATCTTCCACGGCTCCACCCTGGGCATCGGCGAGGTGTGCAACTTCTTGATGGGCGCGGTGTTCACCGGTGTGGCCGGCCTCATCTATAAGCACAGCAAGACCCGCAAGATGGCGGTCATCGCCGCTTTGGTTGGCGCTGTGGCCATGGCCGTGGCCAGTGTGCCCATTAACTTCTTCTTCAGCTACCCGGTCTACGCCACCATGTTCGGCGGCATGGAGGCCATCATCGCCGCCTACCAGGCCATCAACCCCAATGTGGAGGGCCTGCTGAGCTGCCTCATCATCTTCAACATGCCCTTCACCCTGGCCAAGGGCCTCATCGACGCGCTGCTGTGCTTCCTTATCTACAAGCCCCTCAGCCCCATCCTGCACGGCCGCCATTGACAAGGCCCGGCGGGTGTGTTATACTCACCCTTGCAAATTGAATAGCAACTTATCAAGAGCGGCGGAGGGAACAGGCCCTGTGAAGCCCGGCAACCTGCATTCGTAAGGTGCCAAATCCTGCGGGAAACCGAAAGATAAGCGTTCAAACGCTCAGGAGCTTTTCGGCCCCTGAGCGTTTTTTGTTTCCGACGGGTTGCTTTCCAATTCAAGCAAAAACAAAAAAGGAGAGTGACCCCAAATGGCAAAACGTTTCTTTACTTCCGAATCCGTCACCGAAGGCCATCCCGACAAGATCTGCGACCAGATCAGCGACGCGGTGCTGGACGCCATCCTCGCCGAGGACCCCGGCGCACGGGTGGCCTGCGAGACCACCTGCTCCACCGGCCTTGTGCATGTGATGGGCGAGATCACCACCAGCTGCTATGTGGACATCCAGTCCATCGCCCGCCAGGTCATCCGGGACATCGGCTACACTCGCGCAAAATACGGCTTTGACGCCGACACCTGCGCCGTGCTCACCAACATCGACGAGCAGAGCCCGGACATCGCCCTGGGCACCAACGACGAGGTGGGCGGCGCGGGGGACCAGGGCATGATGTTCGGCTACGCCTGCGACGAGACCGCGGAGCTGATGCCCCTGCCCATCAGCCTGGCCCACAAGCTGGCCCTGCGCCTCACTGAAGTGCGCAAGAGCGGCCTTCTGCCCTATCTGCGGCCGGACGGCAAGAGCCAGGTCACCGTGGAGTACGACGGCGACGCCCCCGTGCGGGTGGACGCGGTGGTCATCTCCAGCCAGCACAGCCCCGAGGTGGAGATGGACGCTTTGCGCAGGGACGTGATGGAGCAGGTCATCGCCCCGGTCATCCCGGCGCACCTGCTGGACGAAAACACCAAGTATTTTATCAACCCCACCGGGCGCTTTGTGGTGGGCGGGCCCCAGGGCGACTCCGGCCTCACCGGCCGCAAGATCATCGTGGACACCTACGGCGGCTATGCCCGCCACGGCGGCGGCGCGTTCAGCGGCAAGGACCCCAGCAAGGTGGACCGCAGCGCCGCCTATGCCGCCCGCTGGGTGGCAAAGAACATCGTGGCGGCAGGTCTTGCCCGCCGCTGTGAGGTGGAGCTGGCCTACGCCATCGGCGTGGCCGAGCCGGTGAGCATCCTGGTGGACACCCAGGGCACCGGCAAGGTGGCGGACGAGGTGCTGGAGGCTGCGGTGCGCCAGGTGTTCGACCTGCGCCCGGCGGCCATCATCCGGGACCTGGGGCTGCGCCGCCCCATCTACCGCCAGACCGCCGCCTACGGCCACATGGGCCGGGAGAACCTGGGCCTGCCCTGGGAAAAGTGCGACAAGGCCGAGGCGCTGAAAGCGGCCCTTGCCTGAAAATGAAAAAGCTGCCCGGAGCGCACCGCTCCGGGCAGTTCTTTTTCACGGCAACAAAAAAACCGGTCTCTTTCGAGACCGGCAGGTTGCAGGTTTATCAGATAGCGCGGGTGACCTTGCCCGAGCGCAGGCAACGGGTGCAGGCGTAGATGTACTTGGGGGAACCGTCTACGATAGCCTTAACACGCTTCACGTTGGGCTTCCAGGTCCGGTTGGAACGACGATGGGAATGGGACACCTGGATACCGAAGGAAACGCCCTTGCCACAACAATCACACTTTGCCATTTGCTGCACCTCCTCGTATTTAAGTCGCCAGAATATAATAGCAGACCCGGAGGCAAAATGCAAGCGTTTTTTAAAAATATCTGGCCAAAGAAGCGAAAAATCCCCGTTCCGCCTTGTGCCGCGCCGCCAAACAAAGTATAATAAATCCAAATGCGCCGCGTTTTGCCGCCTGACGGGCGGCGCGGCGGACCAGAATGGAAAGGCGGACTTTTTTCTATGGGTCTGATCGATAAACGAACGCTTTTGGTGTGGCTGCTGCGGGCGCTGGTCATGCTGGTGGCCATCCCCGTGCACGAGGCGGCCCACGCCCTGGTCAGCGCAAAGCTGGGCGACACCACCGCCAAGGACCGGGGCCGGCTCACCCTCAACCCCATGGCCCACTTTGACCTGCTGGGCGCTTTGTGCATGATCTTCACCGGCATCGGCTGGGCCAAGCCCGTGCCCACCTATGCCTCCCGCTTCAAGAACCCCAAGGCGGGCATGGCCCTCACCGCGGCGGCAGGCCCCGTTGCCAACCTGCTGGTGGCCTTTGTGGCGGTGCTGCTTTATAAAATATTGTATTACACCCTGCCCGCCAGCGCGGCCATCAATTTCGTGCTGCTGTTTTTGGAATACATGGCCAGCATCAACACCATGCTGGCGGTGTTCAACCTGCTGCCGGTGCCGCCCTTCGACGGCAGCCGCATCGTCACGGTGTTCCTGCCGCAGCGCACCTATTTCAAGCTGATGCAGTACGAGCGCTACATTTTTATCGCTGTGTTCCTGCTTTTGTTCCTGGGCTTTCTGGACGGGCCGCTCTACGCGCTGAACAACGTTGTGTGGGATTTCCTGATGTGGGCCACCTCCTTTGTGGACAAAGCGGTGTTCGCCCTGGCGGGCGTCAGCGTGTAAGCGGCAAAAAGAGGGGAACGCAATGGAGAGTCTTACCTTTAAACTGGAAGAGTTCGAGGGCCCGCTGGACCTTCTGCTCTATCTGGTGGGCAAAAACAAGATGGATCTGCACGAGATCGCCATCCTGGACCTGATCGACCAGTACACTGCCGTCATCAACACCCTGGCGGACCACCGGCTGGACGTGGCCAGCGAGTTCATCGAGATGGCGGCGCGTCTGGTGCAGATGAAGAGCTACCTGCTGCTGCCCCGCAGCGAGGAGGCCGAGCGCCTCAAGCAGGAACTCACCGGCCAGCTCATCGAATACAGCGCCTGCAAAGAGATCGCCGCCCGCATGGGAACCATGGCTGCCGCCACCTTCACGGCGGTGCGAAAGCCCATGGAGGTGGAGCTGGACAACACCTATCAGCTGCGCCACGACGCATCCCTTTTGCAGCAGGCGTGGTTCGGCCTGATGGGCCGCAGCCGCCGCAAGGCCGCCCCCAGCGCCGAGCGCTTTGAGCCGCTGGTCACCGCGCCCTTCGTGTCGGTGGCAAGCCGGGTGGTGCATGTGCTGCGCGGCCTCGTCACCGGCAAGGTGCGCCAGCTGCGCAGTTTGTTCTCGCCCGCGGGCAGCCGCAGCGAGACGGTGGCCACCTTTCTGGCCGTGCTGGAACTGGTGCGCGCCGGGCGCATCACCATCGCCGACGACGAGACCCTTGCCGTGCGGCGGGGCAAAACCACCCACCGGGAGGAATGACGGATGGAACTGAAAGAATGCATGGGCGCGGTGGAGGCAATGCTCTTTGCCCACGCCGAGCCGGTGAGCGCCGGACGCTTGGCCCAGGCGCTGGATATGGACGAGGACACGGTGGAGCGGGTGCTCTGGGCGCTGCAGGACGAGTATGACCGCCCTGCCCGGGGCCTGCAGCTGCTGCATCTGGAGGATAAATGGCAGCTGGCCACCAAAAACACCTGGGCCGAGCCGGTGAAAAAGATTCTGGACACCCGCCGCAACACCCCCTTGAGCCAGGCGGCGCTGGAGGTGCTGGCCATTATCGCCTACAACCAGCCGGTCTCCCGCGGCTTTGTGGAGCAGGTGCGCGGCGTGGATTCTTCCTCCACCGTGGCAAAGCTTCTGGAAAAGGGCCTCATCGAGGAGGCGGGCCGTCTGGACCTGCCGGGCCATCCCGTCAGCTTTGCCACCACCGACACCTTCCTGCGCACCTTCGGGCTGGAAAGCCTGACCCAGCTGCCGCCGCTGCACGACGACGAACTGCCGCTGGAACAGCTGGCCGCCACCGGCGAAATGCCCGAAAACACCCAGCCGCCCACGGAGGGGGCCGACGGTTAAATGGCCGCCCTGTGGCTGATCGTCCGCATCCTTTTGTGGGTGCTGGCGGTGCTGCTGGGGCTGGTGGTGCTGGCGCTGTTCGTGCCCATCACCGCCGAGCTGCGGGCGGACGAAACAGGCTTCGCGGCATGGCTGCGGGTGCTGTTCGTGCGGATAAAGCTCTATCCCCGCCCGGAAAAAGAGGAAAAGCCCCGGCCCGAAAAGCGCAAGCACGAAAAAGAGAAAACGCCCCCGCCCACGCCGAAGGAGCAGCCCGTCCCGGAGGCAGGGCCTGCCCCCGCCCGGAGCACGCGGCAGGCGGCCCCCGAAAGCGAGCCGCCCGCGAAAGAAAAGCCTGCCCAAAAGGCGGCCCCGGCTCCCGGCCCCGCCCCTGAAAAGCAGGCAAGGGCCGCGCAGGCCAAAAGCCTCTCCCTGGCGGACAAACTGCCCAAAGACCTGGACCGCACCCTGGCCCTCGTCTCCACGGCGGGGGGCGCTGTGCGCCGTTTGCTGGCGGGGCTCACGGTCCATGACGTCAACGCCTTTCTGCCGGTGCACAAGGACTCGGCGGCGGACACCGCCCTGGCGGTGGGCCGCATCTGGGCCGCGGTGGGCGCGGGCCTTGGCGCATTGCAGAACTTCATCCGCATCCGCCCCGGCCTGATCACCGTCCAGCCGGACTACACCGGCGACGAGGAGAGAAAAGCAAGTTTCTCTTGCAAGATCACCGGCTGTTTGTTTATAATGGTATCAGTGGGAATTTGGGCGTTTCGCCGCCTGAAAGAACAAAAGTTCCTCTGACCCAAAACGAAAGAAAGGGGCCCTTCGCCCCGGAAGGAGAACCACATGGCAGAACGGCAGTTGGAAGGCTTGATGAGCGTCACGCTGGAAAAGATCAAGGAGATGACCGGGTCCAACACCATCATCGGCGAACCCATCGTGGTGGATGGCGCCACCATCCTGCCGGTGTCCAAGGTGACCTTCGGCTTTGCGGGCGGCGGCTCCGACTTCGGCGCCAAGACCACCAAGGAGCTCTTCGGCGGCGGCACCGGCGCAGGCGTGTCGGTCACGCCGGTGGCTTTCCTCATCGTCAAGGACGGCAACGTGCGCACCGTGCAGCTGGCCGACCCCTCCAGCACGGTGGACCGGGCGCTGAACATGCTGCCCGAACTGGTGGATAAGCTCAGCGGCATGCTGGGCAAGAAAGAGAGCGCCGAGCCCGCGGGCGAGGCGTCCCAGGAGCAGGAGTAAAAAAGCCGGGGGTGGCTGAAACGCGGCGCACAAAGGTGCGCCGGGTTCGGCCGCTCCCTTTGTGCATCACGAGCAAAACAGGAAAGGGAAATCGATACACATGGCATTGGAACGCATTCAGAAAGTCATGGCCGAACAGGGCCTTTGCAGCCGGCGCGCTGCCGAGCAGATCATTCTGGAAGGCCGGGTCAAGATCAACGGCCACCCGGCCCGCTTGGGCGACAAGATGGACGTGAACCGCGACACGATGATGATCGACGGCGAGCGCATCCGTCTGGTCAAAAAGCAGGAGTATCACTACCTGATGCTCCACAAGCCCCGGGGCTTCGTCACCACCACCAGCGATGAGCGGGGCCGCAAAACGGTGATGGACCTGCTGGCGGACTATCCCGTGCGGGTGTTCCCGGTGGGCCGCCTGGATAAGGACAGCGAGGGCCTCTTGCTGCTCACCAACGACGGGGCCTTTGCCAACCTGATGATGCACCCCTCCCATGGGGTGAGCAAGCTCTACCGGGTCACGGTGCACCCCCGCGCGGACGAGGGCCAGGTGGTGGCCCTGAGCAAGGGCGTCACCCTGGACGACGGCACCACCACCCAGCCCGCCGTGGTGAACGTGGTGGTGGACGAGCCGGGCCGCACCGTGCTGGAAATGACCATCAAGGAGGGCAAGAACCGCCAGATCCGCCGCATGTGCGAGGCGGTGGGCCTGGAAGTGGTGCGCCTGCGCCGCAGCGCCATGGGCGCGGTGAAGCTGGGCATGCTCCAGCCCGGCCAGTACCGGAAGCTGACCAAGAGCGAGGTGGCCGCCCTGCGGGCCGCCGCCCAGAAGGGCAAGGCCCGGGCCCGCACCCAGGCCAGCCAGGAGGCCGCCGCCCGCCGCGCGGCCCGCGCCGAAGGCCCCCTCAAAGCATCTGCGGGCCGGCGCCGTCTGGCAAAGAGCGAGTGAGTTTGTCTCATTTGCCAATTTTGTTGTACTATGCTGGCGGCGGGCGAAAAGATGTTGTTATCCTTTTGTCAAAGTAGTATAATAAATCCAAATTTGTGAATAAAAAGCGAAGGCGGCAACCGCGTTTTCGTTGCAATGAAACAGGAGGGTCAATTATGGCGAAAGAAAAGCTGGGCACAGGCGAGATCTTATCGGCGTTCTTCGACGACGGCGTCTACACCCCGCTGCTGGCATCCGGCACGGTGGAGGTGGCCCACGGCTGCGCCGGCGGGCAGCCGGTGTACGCGGTGTGCCAGAACGGCGGCGCGCTCACCGTGAAGGATGTGGAAAAGCAGATCAAGGCCCTTGAGATGGCCTGCCTCACCGGCAACCCGGTGGTCACCTTCTACGACGCTGCGGGCGCGAAGCTGGACGAAGGCCTGGACGTGCTCACCGCCGCCTCCCGGCTGAACGCCGCCATCGCCAAGGCCTCCGGCGTGGTGCCTCAGGTGGCCGTTGTGGTGGGCGTCTGCGGCGCCACCGCAGCCCTGGCCGCCGCCAGCGCCGACGTGTGCATCATGGCCGAAGGGGCCGAGCTGTTCTTCACCGCCCCCTTCACCAGCGCCGCCCACGGCGACAAGCTGCCCGGCGCGGGCAGCGCTGAGTTCGCCGCCAAGGCGGGCGTTGCGGCCCTCACCGCGAAGGATGCCGCCGAGGCTGCCGCCCTGGCCGCCCGGGTAGTCACCCTGCTGCCCGGCAACAATCTGGCCGGCCCCTCCGTGTTCGAGTTCGAGGCGCCTTCCGCCGCGCCCGACTTCGCCAAATACGACGCCGAAAAGGCCGTGGCCGCCCTTGTGGACGAGGGCAGCGCCATCGAGCTGTTCAGCGCCTTCGGCAAAAACGTATACACCGCTCTCGCCACCGTGAACGGCAACGCCGTGGGCGTGGTGGCCACCAAGCCCGAGGGCCTGTGCCGCGTCTGCGTGGACAAGGCCGCCCGTCTGGTGCGCCTGTGCGACGCCTTCAGCATCCCCGTGGTGACCGTGGTCAACAGTGAGGGCTTCGTGCCCAGCGCCAGCGAGGACGAAGCCGGCGGCATCCGCGCCGCGGCCCGTCTGGCCGGTACTTACGCCGACGCCACCACCGCCAAGGTGGCCCTGCTGGCGGGCAAGGCCGTGGGCCCTGTCTACACCGCCCTGGCCAATGCCGACCTGCGGCTGGCCGTCACCGGCTGCACCGTGTCCGCTCTGGACCCGATGGCCGCCGCCCGCGTGCTGTATAAAGAGGAACTGGAGGCCAGCGACAATCTGGCCGCCGCCACCGCCGCCAAGGCCGCCCAGTACGCCGCCAATGAGTGCAGCGCCCAGGCCGCCGTGGCCGCCGGTGCCGCGGACCTCGCGGTGGACGCCGCCGGCGCCCGCGCCGCGCTGGTGAACGCGCTGGACATCCTGGCCAGCAAGCGGGCCCAGCGCCTGCCCAAGAAGCACGGCAACATGGCCCTGTGATGCAAAGAACGACACGTCATATCGACTGATATAGGAGGAACACGGACTATGAAACACTACACCATCACCGTCAACGGCACCCCGTACAATGTGACCGTGGAGGAGACCGCCGCCGGCGCTGCTCCCGCCCCTGTGGCCGCCCCCGCGCCCAAGGCTGCTCCCGCCCCCGCGCCCAAGGCCGCCGCTCCGGCTGCCGCTGGCTCCGTGGCTGTGAACGCCCCCATGCCCGGCACCATCCTGGACGTGAAAGTGGCCCCCGGCGTCGCTGTGAAGGCGGGCGACGTGCTGGTCATCCTGGAGGCCATGAAGATGGAGAACGAGATCGTGGCCCCGCAGGACGGCACCGTGGCCGCGGTGAACGTGAAGAAGGGCGACAGCGTGAACTCCGGCGACGTGCTGGCTTCGCTGAACTGAGAAACGGGAGGGGAACGAGATGGCAAAACCCGTAAAGATCACAGAAGTGGTCCTGCGCGACGCCCACCAGTCGCTGCTGGCCACCCGCATGACCATGGATGAGATGCGTCCCATCCTGCCCGCCATGGACGAAGTGGGCTACTACTCGGTGGAATGCTGGGGCGGCGCCACCTTCGACGCCTGCATCCGTTTCCTGGACGAGGACCCCTGGGACCGCCTGCGCATCCTGCGCAAGGAGATGCCCAACACCAAGCTGCAGATGCTGTTCCGCGGCCAGAACATGCTGGGCTACCGCCACTACGCCGACGACGCGGTGGAGTACTTCGTGCAGAAGTCCGTTGCCAACGGCATCGACATCCTGCGCATCTTTGACGCGCTGAACGACCCCCGCAACCTGGAGACCGCCATCAAGGCGGCCATCAAGGAAAAGGCCCATGTGCAGGGCTGCATCAGCTACACCCTCAGCCCCGTGCACAACAACGAGTACTTCGCGAACTACGCCAAGACTCTGGAAGAGATGGGCGCCCACAGCATCTGCATCAAGGACATGGCCGGCCTCTTGACCCCCACCGCCACCTATGAGCTGGTGAAGGCCCTGAAAGAGACCATCTCCATCCCTGTGGACATCCACAGCCACTACACCTCCGGCCTTGCCTCCATGTCCATCCTGAAGGGCATCGAGGCCGGCGCGGACATCGTGGACACCGCCATGAGCCCCCTGGCCCTGGGCACCAGCCACATGCCCACCGAGAGCCTTGTGGCCGCTTTGAAGGGCACCGAGTACGACACCGGCCTGGACCTCAAGAAGCTGAACGTGGTGCGCGCCCACTTCGCCAAACTCCGCGAGAAGTACATCGCCAACGGCCAGATCAGCCCCAAGATGCTGGGCGTGGACGCCAACACCCTGCTGTATCAGGTGCCCGGCGGCATGCTCTCCAACCTGCTCAAGCAGCTGAAGGATGCCGGCAAGGAGGACCAGCTGGACGCCGTTCTGCAGGAGATCCCCCGCGTGCGCGAGGACTCCGGCTATCCGCCGCTGGTCACTCCCACCAGCCAGATCGTGGGCACCCAGGCGGTGTTCAACGTCATCATGGGCGAGCGCTACAAGATGGTCACCAAGGAGTTCAAGGGCTTGGTCCACGGCGACTACGGCCGCACTCCCGCGCCCATCAGCCCCGAGTTCACCAAGAAAATCCTGGGTGACGAGGCGCCCATCACCTGCCGCCCGGCCGACCTGCTGGAGCCGGAGGTGGAGAAGATGAAGGCCGAGGCCGCCAAGTACGCCATCCAGGAGGAGGACGTGCTCACCTACGCCATGTTCCCCCAGGTGGCCCCGGGGTTCTTCGAGAAGCGCGCCGAGAAGGCCGCCGGCGTGGACGGCGACCATGTGGACTACGCTTCCAAGAGCCATCCCGTATGATTTTTTGATGCGCATATCCCCCTGTTCCGCCGGAACGGGGGGATATTTTTGTGCCGCCCTGCCCATGCTGAAAAGCGGGGGAGCGGCCGCGTGCGGGCCAGAAAATGGAAGCAAAACCTTGAAAAAGCGAGCCAAAGAGAGTAAGATAGCAATATGTATATTTTAAGATTGGGGCACTGGGCCCTCGCGGAAAAAATATACACCGAAACGCAAGACGAAATGTGAAAGAGGTTGGTTTGAATGGCCCTGAGCATGACCGGCTACGGCCGGGCCGAGGCGCTGGTGAACGGCCGTGACATCACGGTGGAGATCAAAAGCGTCAATTCCCGCTATTTCGAGTATTCCTCCCGCATCCCCCGCAGCTGCGCCTATATGGACGACAAGCTGAAAAAGCTGCTCAGCGCGGCGGTCAGCCGGGGCAAGGTTGAGCTGAGCCTGCAGATGCAGACGGTCAGCGCCCCGGACGTGACGGTGCAGGTGAACATGCCCCTGGCCAAAAGCTACGCCGCGGCGCTGGAAGCCATCCGCACCGAGACGGGCGCGGCGGGAGACGTGACCGCCGGTCTGCTGGCCCGCTTCCCCGACGTGCTGGCCGTGCGCCACGCCGACGTGGACGAGGACGCCCTCTGGCAGGACGTGGCCGGCGTGTGCGAGGCCGCGCTCAAGAACTTCATCGCCATGCGTGCGGTGGAGGGCGAGAAGCTGAAGGCCGACGTGATGGACCGCCTTGCCACCATCGAGGAGACGGTGGGCAAAATCGAAGAGGGCAGCGCCCAGCGGGTGGAAAACTACACCCAGAAGCTCTACGCCCGCCTCGAGACCATTTTGCAGGACCAGAACATCGACCAGGCGCGCATCCTCACCGAGGCCGCCATCTTTGCGGACAAGACCGCCGTGGACGAGGAGACCGTGCGCCTGCGCAGCCACATCGCCCAGTATCGGGAGATCTTGAGCACCGACGGCCCCGTGGGCCGCAAGCTGGACTTTTTGACCCAGGAGCTGAACCGGGAGACCAACACCATCGGCTCCAAGTGCCAGGACCTGGCCATCACCCGCATGGTGGTGGACACCAAGGCCGAAATCGAAAAGATCCGCGAGCAGATCCAGAACATCGAGTAAGGGGGAGAGGAAGGTATGAAACTCATCAACATCGGCTTCGGCAACATGGTCAGCGCCAGCCGGCTCATCGCCATCGTCAGCCCCGAGAGCGCCCCCATCAAGCGCATCGTGCAGGAGGCGCGGGACAAGGGCGCCCTTATCGACGCCACCTACGGCCGCCGCACCCGCGCGGTCATTATCATGGATTCCGACCACGTCATCCTCAGCGCCGTGCAGCCTGAGACGGTGGCCAACCGCCTGGCGGTGGACGATGTGGAAGACGACGAGGAGATGGACAATGAATAACGAACAGTATCTTGTGGTGGTCTCCGGGCCCTCCGGCTCCGGCAAGGACACGGTGGTCTCCCGCCTGATGGCGCAGCACCCGGAAATCGAAATTTCCGTCTCCGCCACCACCCGCGACAAGCGCCCCGGCGAACAGGAGGGCGTCAACTACTACTACCTCACCGTGCCCGCCTTTGAGCAGAAAATCGCCGACGGCGAGATTCTGGAGTACACCCAGTACTGCGGCAACTACTACGGCACCCCCAAGTCCGAGGTGGACAGGCGCATCGCCGCCCACACCACCGTCATCCTGGTCATCGAGGTGGTGGGCGCCACCAACATCAAGCGCCTGTACCCCGGGGCCACCACCATCTTCATCCAGCCCCCCAGCTACGCCGAACTGGAAGAGCGTCTGCGGGGCCGCGGCACCGAGAGCGAGCAGGCCATCCAGAGCCGCCTCGCCCGGGCGGCGGAGGAGATGAGCTACGCCACCGACTACGACGAAGTGGTGGTCAACGACGACGTGGACCGCTGCGCCGATGAAATTTACCGCCTCATCCGGGAGCATCAGCATACATAAATAAAGAAAAGGAGGAACGTGGCTTTGTTGCAGACCGTTCAAGTGGCAGTCAGCGGGGCCACCTTCCACTTTGACAAGCTCTATACCTACCTGCTGCCGCCCCGGCTGGAAGGGGCGGTGTTCGTGGGCAGCATGGTGCTGGTGCCCTTCGGGCGGGGCAACAAGCCCCGCACCGGCGTGGTGCTGGCCCTGGGCCAGCAGGAGGAAGCGGGCCGCTGCAAGGAGCTGTTCGACGCCGCCCCCGAGGAAGCCCGCCTCACCGACGAACTGCTGGGCCTTGTGCACTTTTTGAAGGAGCGCACCTTCTGCACC
Source organism: Candidatus Allofournierella excrementavium (assembly GCF_048526665.1). NCBI lineage: Bacteria > Bacillati > Bacillota > Clostridia > Eubacteriales > Oscillospiraceae > Allofournierella > Candidatus Allofournierella excrementavium. The sequence goes on along the minus strand of NZ_DBGFPE010000007.1, from coordinate 108,811 downwards.
TGGTACGAGGCGGTGCGGGCTATCATCCCCTACGGGGCGCAGTACCGCCCGGCGAGCACCGAGAACGGCCCCCGGCTGCAAAAGCAGCTGCAGCGCCACACCGAGCCCTTGTATGAGCTGGCCGGCCCGCTGCCCGAAAAGCCCAAGCCCACCGAAAAGCAGAAAGCCGCCGCCGCCGCGCTGGCAAACGGCCCGCTGCCTGCCTCGGCCCTCGCGGAGATGGGCCTTTCCCGCGCCGTGCTGGATAACCTCTGCGAAAAGGGCGTGTTGCGCAAAGGGCAGGTGGACAAGACCGTGGACCTCTACGCGGGCATCCCCCGCTCGGAGGAGCCGGTGGTCTTAAGCGACGACCAGCAGCGTGTGTTCGAGGGCCTTGCCGCCCAAATGGCCCAGCAAAAGCCTGCGGCGGCGCTGCTCCACGGCGTCACCGCCAGCGGCAAAACGCTGGTGTTCCTGAAGCTCATCCAGCGCTGCCTGGAACTGGGGCGCACCGCTCTTGTTCTGGTGCCGGAGATAAGCCTCACCCCCCAGATGATACGCCGCCTCAAAGCCAGCTTCGGCGAGCGGGTGGCGGTGCAGCACTCCGCCCTCAGCCACACCGAGCGCCTTTTGCAGTGGCGGATGATACAGACCGGCGGGGCGGACATCGTGGTGGGCACCCGCAGCGCGGTGTTCGCGCCATTGGCGAACATCGGCCTCATCGTGGTGGACGAGGAACAGGAGCACACCTATCAGTCGGAGAACGCACCCCGCTTTGACGCGCGGCAGGTGGCCAAGCGCCGCGCCGCCGACCATAACGCGCTGGTGCTCTTCGCCAGCGCCACCCCCAGCGTGGAGAGCTATCAGGCCGCGTTGGACGGGCGCTACACCCTTTACAAACTCACCAAACGCTACGCCAGCCAGCCGCTTCCCACCGTGGAACTGGTGGACATGCGGGCGGAGCTGGCGGCGGGCAACCCCGCCAGCATCAGCGCCCCGCTGGCCGAGCACATCCGCCAGACGCTTGCGGCAAAGCGGCAGACCATCCTGCTGCTCAACCGCCGGGGCTACCGCACCGTGGGCATGTGCACCGAGTGCGGCAAGGCGGTGAAATGCGGCAGCTGCAGCGTGCCCATGGTCTACCACAAGGCCGAGCAGAAGCTGCTCTGCCACTACTGCGGCCACACCATCTCGCCGGTGCCCACCAGATGCCCCGAGTGCGGCGGCAAGCTGCGCTACACAGGATTTGGCACCCAGCGGGTGGAGGAGGAGCTGGCCGAGCTGTTCCCGGACGCCCGCGTCCTGCGCATGGACCAGGACTCCACCGGCCAGAAGAACGCCCACGACCGCATGCTGGCCCGCTTCGCCGCCGGCGACTACGACATCATGCTGGGCACCCAGATGGTGGCCAAGGGCCTGGACTTTGAAAAGGTCACCCTGGTGGGGGTGCTTGGGGTGGACAGCCTGCTCTTCTCCCAGGGCTTTCGGGCCTATGAGAACGTGTTCAGTCTGGTCACCCAGGTCATCGGCCGGGGCGGCCGGGCCAGCGAGCCGGGCCACGCGGTCATCCAGACGGTGGACCCGCAGAACCCGGTGCTGAATCTGGCGGCATCCCAAAACTACGAGGCCTTCTTTGCCCAGGAGATAGCCTTCCGCAAGCTGTGCCTCTATCCGCCCTTCTGCTCGGTGTGCATCGCCGCCTTCAGCGGCGAAAAGGACGGCGAGACCCTTGCCGCCGCGGCCCGCTTCGGCGCGCTGCTCACCGCCCGGGCAAAGCAGCAGCCGAACATGCCGCTGCGCCTTTTGGGCCCTGCGCCCATGAACGTGGTCCTCATCAAGGACCGCTACCGCTACAAACTCACCATCAAATGCCGCAACGACAAAGCCTTCCGGGCGATGCTGGCGGACGTGATGCAGGACTATTCCGCCGAAGGGCTGCCCGGCAAGGCCGCCGTGACGCTGGATTTCAATTCCGACGGGGACTGAAACGCCCCGCCACTACAGATAAAGGAGCAACGAATTATGGCACTTCGCACCATCGTGCAGGACGGCGACCCCATTCTGAAGAAGGTCTGCCGCCCGGTCACCAATTTTGACGACCGTCTGGCCACCCTGCTGGACGACATGAAAGAGACTCTGCTGGACGCCGGCGGCCTCGGCCTTGCCGGGCCCCAGGTGGGCGTGATGCGCCGCCTGTTCATCGCGCTGGACGAGCGGGACCTGCCGGAGGACGGCACCGTGCCCGAGGGGTACGAGCCCAAGTTCATCGAGTGCGTCAACCCCGAAATTCTGGAAGAATCCGAGGACACCGTCACCCTTTATGAGGGGTGCCTTTCCTTCCCGGGCCACAACGGTGCCATCGAGCGCCCCCGCAAGGTGAAGATCCGTGCCCAGGACCGCCACGGCGAGACCTTCGAGATGGAGGCCGAGGAGATGCTGGCCCGGTGCTTCTGCCACGAGACCAACCATCTGGACGGCATCACCATCATGGACCTGGCCGACCATTTCTATGAGGACGACTACCCCGACGAGGCGGAGGAAGACTGATGCGCATTCTTTTCATGGGCACGCCGGACATCGCGGCGGCCAGCCTTGCGGCCATCCTGGAGGCAGGGCACGAGGTCTGCGGCGTGTTCACCCGGCAGGATAAGCCGGTGGGCCGCAAGCAGGTGCTCACCGCGCCCCCGGTGAAGGTGCTGGCCGAGAGCAAGGGCATTCCCGTCTACCAGCCCCGCACCCTGCGGGACGAGGCGGTGCAGGCGGACATCCGCGCTTTGGCCCCCGAGCTGATCGTGGTGGTGGCCTACGGGCGCATCCTGCCCCCCGAGGTGCTGGAAGTGCCGCCTCTCGGGTGCATCAACCTGCATGTGTCGCTGCTGCCCAAGTATCGGGGCGCGGCGCCGGTGCAGTGGTCGGTCATCAACGGCGACACCGAGACCGGCGTTTCCATCATGTTCCTGGACGAGGGCCTGGACACCGGCGATATCCTGAACGTGGCCCCGGTGACCATCGGCCCCGAGGAGACCAGCGGCGAACTGTTCGAGCGCATCACCGACCAGGGGGCAAAGACCCTGGTGGAGACCATCGCCGCCATCGGCAGGGGCGAGGTGACCCGCACGCCTCAGGACCACAGCAAAGCCACCCTCGCGCCGCCTCTCACCAAGGAGATGGCACGCTTTGACTTCACCCGCCCTGCAAAGGAACTGCATGATCTCGTGCGGGGCATGAACCCCTGGCCGGTGGCCTACTTTGAAGAGAGCGGCAAGAAGATGAAGGTCCTCAAAAGCCGCGTCGCCGCCGGCAGCGGCGCGCCGGGCCAGGTGCTGGCCCTCTCGCCTTTGACCGTCGCCTGCGGCGAGGGCGCGCTGGAACTGACCGAAGTGGTGCCGGAGGGCAAAAAGCCCATGGCGGGCACCGCCTGGGCGGCGGGCCGCCGCCTCAAGCCCGGCGACACTCTCTAAACTCACCAAAGGAGCATTGACCATGACGAACGCCCGCCGCACGGCGGCCCTGGCTCTTGTGAAGCAGGAGCAGAACGGCTATTCCAATCTGGTGCTGGCCGCCGCGCTGGAGCGGGAGGCACTTTCGCCCAAGGACAAAGCCTTCGTCAGCGCCCTGTTCTACGGCGTCACCGAGCGGCTGCTCACCCTGGACTGGGCGCTGAGCCGGTGCCTTTCAAAGCCGCTGCAAAAGCTGGACGCCCCGGTGCGGGCGGTGCTGCGCTGCGGCCTCTATGAGGCGAAATATATGAACACCCCGGTGCCGGCGGCGGTGAACGAGGCGGTGGGCCTCTGCCGCCAGCTGAAAAAGAGCAGCGCGGCGGGCCTTGTGAACGCGGTGCTGCGCAAAGCCGTGGGGCTGGACCCTGCCTCCGCTCATTTCAAAAACCGTGCGGAAGAACTCTCGGTGCGGTATTCGGTGGGCCTGCCCGTCGTGGAGCTGCTGCTTGCGCAGTACCCGGACAAGGCCGAGCGGATGCTGGCCTCCTTCTTCGAAAAGCCGCCGGTCACCCTGCGCTGCAACACTCTGCGCTGCACACCGCAGCAGCTCTGCGCAAAGCTGGCGGAAGAGGGCGTGAAAGCCCGCCCGCTGGATGTGCCCGGCGCGGTGGAAGCGGGATTTTCCGGCAGCCCCGCCGCCACAAAAGCCTTCCGGGAGGGCCTTTATCACGTCCAGGGCCTTGCCAGCCAGACGGCGGCCCTCTGCCTGGAAGCGCAGCCCGGCGAAACGGTGCTGGACCTCTGCGCCGCCCCCGGCGGCAAGACCCTGCTGCTGGCCCAGCAGATGGGGGATAAAGGACGGCTTTTGAGCTTCGACGCGGCACAAAACCGCCTGCCCCTCATCGAAACGGCGGCGCGCCGCTGCGGCCTTTCCTGCGTCACGGTGGGGCAGGGGGACGCCTCGGTCTATGACCCGGCGCTGGCCGGGGCGGACCGGGTGCTGTGCGATGTGCCCTGTTCCGGCCTTGGCGTCATCGCCAAAAAGCCGGACATCCGCTATAAGTCCCTGGAGGGTAGCGAAGAACTGCATGCCCTCCAGTTGAAAATTCTCACCAACGCCGCCCGTTATGTAAAGGAAGGCGGCCGCCTTGTCTACTCCACCTGCACGGTGGATGTGCGGGAGAACGGGCAGGTGGTCCGCGCCTTTTTGGAAAAAACGCCGGGCTTTCGCCTCCTGCCGCCGCCGGTGGTGCTGGAGGGCGCGCTCATCGAGGACAATATGCAGACCATGCTGCCCGGCTTTGCCGGGCCGGACGGATTTTTCGCGGCAGTGCTGGAACGGGTGTGAACGCCCGGGTATGGAAACGAACGAGGGTTTGTGATACAATGAGCAAGAACTGTATATCCTCCTATACGCTCGAAGGGCTGACCGCTCTGATGAAGGAGCTGGGCCAGCCCGCCTTCCGGGCCAAACAGATATTCCACTGGCTGCATCAGAAGCTGGTCACGGAGTTTTCCGCCATGACCGACCAGCCCAAGGCCCTTCTGGCAAAGCTGGAAGAGGGATATTACATCGCCGCCCCCGCCATCGTGCGGCGGCAGCAGTCCAAGGACGGCACGGTGAAGTACCTCTTCGCCCTTGCCGACGGCAACTGCATCGAGACGGTCATCATGCGCTACCACTACGGCGTCACCGCATGCGTGTCCAGCCAGGTGGGCTGCCGCATGGGCTGCCGCTTCTGCGCCTCCACCCAGGCGGGCCGGGTGCGCAACCTGGAAGCAGGGGAGATAGCAGGGCAAATTTACGCCGCCCAGAAGGACATCGGCGAGCGCATCAGCCACATCGTGCTCATGGGCATCGGCGAGCCGCTGGACAACTTCGACAACGTGATGGATTTCCTCTCCATCATTTCAAGCCCCGACGGGGTGAACATCGGCATGCGCAACATCAGCCTGTCCACCTGTGGCATCGTGCCCATGATCGACAAGCTGGCGGAGAAAAAGCTGCAGCTCACCCTCTCCATCTCGCTGCACGCGCCAAACGACGCGATGCGCAGCGGGATGATGCCGGTGAACGACGCCTACCCGGTGGCCCAGCTCATCGCGGCCTGCCGCCGCTACCAGCAGACCACCGGCCGCCGCGTGAGCTTTGAGTACTCCATGGTGCGGGGCGTCAACGACAGCCCCGCCACCGCAAAGGAACTGGCGGCGCTCATCCGGGGCATGGGGGCCCATGTGAACCTCATCCCCATCAACCCGGTGGACGGCAGCCCCTATTCCGCCACCGACGCCGAAAACGTCAAGCGCTTTCAAACGCTGCTCACAGACTTAGGGGTGAACGCCACCGTGCGCCGCCGCCTGGGCAGCGACATCAGCGCCGCCTGCGGCCAGCTGCGCCGCGAAGAGGCGGCAAGGGAGGGAAGGAAATGAAACTGGCGGGCAAGACCGACAAGGGCGGTTACCGCTCCGAAAATCAGGATAACTACCGCGCCGCGCGCCTTCCCGACGACACGGTCTGGGCCGTCGTGTGCGACGGCATGGGCGGCGCCGCCGCCGGGCAGCTTGCCAGCCAGGTGGCCACCGACGCCCTGGAGGACTGCTTTGCCGAGGGCCTGAAAAACCTGCCCGAGGGCGGCGAACAGGCCCTGCTGGCCCGGTGCATCGCCCAGGCCAACCGTGCGGTCTGGGCCGAGTCGCTGAAAGACCCCGCCCACCGGGGCATGGGCACCACCGCGGTGTGCGTGCTGGTGCGCCGGGGCACGGTGCACGTGGCCCACGTGGGCGACTCCCGGGCGTATTTGTGCCGTCCGGGCGAGCTTGTGCAGCTCACGGTGGACCACACCATGGTGCAGCAGATGGTCGAGAGCGGGCAGATCACCCGCCAGCAGGCCGCCTGCCACCCCCACAAGAATCTCATCACCAAGGCCCTGGGCGTGGAGCCCGAGGTGGAAGGGGACTACACCAGCGCCCCGGTCAAAACCGGCGACGTGCTGCTGCTCTGCTCCGACGGCCTTTCCGGCGCGGTGCCCGCAGAGCAATTGCAGGACATTCTGGAGCACACCCCCTTCTTCATCACACCCCGCAAGCTGGTGGAGCGGGCCCTGGCTGCCGGCAGCCAGGACAATGTGACCGCTGTGCTGGTAGGGGTGGAACCCACGGAGGATTGAAATGGACGAACTGATCGGCAAAAAACTGGAAGGCCGCTACCTGCTGGAAAGTCTGGTGGGCGTGGGCGGCATGGCCAACGTCTACAAAGGACGTGACCTCAAGACCGACGCCGTTGTGGCGGTGAAGATCTTGCGGGAGGAGTTCAGCCAGAACACCGAACTGGTGCGGCGCTTCAAGAACGAATCCAAGGCCATCTCCATTCTGGACCACCCCAACATCGTCAAGGTCTACGACGTCTCGGTCACCGACCGGCTCCAGTTCATCGTGATGGAGTACATCGACGGCATCACCCTGAAGGAATACATGAACCGCCGGGGCGGCCCCCTCACCTGGAAAGAGGTGGTCCACTTCTGCCAGCAGGTGCTGGACGCGCTGGACCATGCCCACCAGAAGGGCGTCGTCCACCGGGACATCAAGCCCCAGAACATCATGCTTCTGGCGGACGGCCGGGTCAAGATCATGGACTTCGGCATCGCCCGCTTCTCCCGCGCGGAGTATCAGGACACCAGCGAAAAGGCCATCGGCTCGGTGCACTACATCAGCCCCGAGCAGGCCAAGGGCGACGTCACCGACGCCAAGGCGGACATCTACTCCATGGGCGTGATGATGTACGAGATGCTCTCGGGCAAGCTGCCCTTCGAGTCGGACAGCGCCGTGTCCGTTGCCATCAAGCAGATCGCCGACACCGCCGCGCCCTTGAGCGAGGTGGCGCCGGATGTGCCCAAAGCATTGCAGGACATCACCGCCCGGGCCATGGCGAAGGACCCGGCGCGGCGCTATCCCAGCGCGCGGGCCATGCTCAACGACCTGGAGGAGTTCAAAAAGAACCCCAGCATCCGGTTCGAGTACGAATATATGACCGAAGATTCGCCAGCGAGGTATATCGACAAGGTGGTTAAACAGTCAAGCGGCGGCCCCTCGGGCCGCAAGGGCCCCTCTTCCCAGGGCAGCCGCAAGGCGCCGGCCCCTTCTTCCGGCAGCAAAAACACCCAGCACCAGCGCAAATCCCGCCGCAAGGTGGGCGTTCTGCCCATCCTGGCGGGCATGGCCGCGGCCTTCGCCCTGGGCAGCGCCATTCTGTGCTATCTCATCTTTGCCAACTCCACCAACCCCCTGTTCAGCAACAAGGCGGACGTGGAACTGCCCGATTTCACCGGCATGCAGTGGGAGACGGTGAAGGAGCAGTACTCCGGCCAGCTGACCCTGGTGGCCGAGCAGGAATACAACGCCCAGTATGAAGAGGGCGTCATCTACTACCAGTCGCCCCGCGGGCCCCGAACCGTCAAGGAGGGCCAGAAGGTCACCGTCAAGGTGAGCCTTGGCACCCTGTATGTGAACGTGCCCGACGTGACCCAGTGGAAGATCGCCGACGCCGAAGAGGAGCTGAAGGACTTGGGCCTGCAGGTGCGCCGCATGATCGTGGAGGACGACTCCCTCGCCGAGGGCACCGTCATCCGCACCGAGCCGGCGGCGGGCGAGAGCATCGCCAGCGGCGAGACCATCTCGGTCTACGTCAGCCAGAAGAAGATCGAGACCGAGACCACCGTTCCCCCGGTGAAGGGCATCTCTCTGGAGGACGCCCAGAAGGCCCTGACCAACAACAATCTGGTCACCGGCGTCGTCACCGAGGCTTACAGCAGCGAGTACGCGGCGGGCGTGGTCATCGATTCCACCCCCACCGAAGGCTCCACCGTCAAAATTTACTCCCAGGTGGGTCTGGTGGTTTCCAAGGGGCCGGAGCCCACTCCCGAACCCACCCCGGAACCCACGCCCAAGCCCACCCCCAGCCCCACTCCCGCGCCCTCTGCCACTCCGGCTCCCACCCCGGCGCCTACCCCGGTCCCCACGCCGGTAACGCCGACCGAGGTGCCTGACACGGGCGACCAGGGCACCACCTGAGGGAGCGCACAGCAAGAGGAACTTTATGCCAGAGGGATATATCACAAAGGGCATCGGCGGCTTTTATTACGTAAAAGCCGGTGACCGCATGCTGGAATGCAAAGCCAAGGGCATCTTCCGCAAACGGAACATCACCCCCGTGGCGGGGGACAAGGTGGTCGTGGAGGAAGAGGCGGGCAGCTGGGTCATTGCCGAGATACTGCCCCGCAAAAACGTCTTTGTGCGCCCGCCCATCGCCAACCTGGATGTGCTGTTCATCGTGGCCAGCACCACCCAGCCCACCCCCAGCACCCTGGTTCTGGACAAACTCTCCGCCATCGCGGCGGACAAGGGCGTCCAGCCGGTGCTCATCATCACCAAATCCGATCTGGCCGGGGCCGAAAAGCTGAAAAACGCCTACGCCCTGTCGCCCTTGCCGGTCATCGTGGCGGACCACGTCTCCGGCGAGGGCCTGGACGACATCCGCGGCTGGATCGAGGGCCGGCTGTGCGCCTTCTGCGGCAACTCCGGCGTGGGCAAGAGCACCCTGCTCAACGCCCTGCTGCCCGACCTCTCCCGCGAGACCGGCTCCATCAGCCAGAAGCTGGGCCGCGGCCGGCACACCACCCGGGAGGTGGAGATATTCGAGGCCTTCGGGGGCCTTGTGGCCGACACGCCCGGCTTTGCCAGCCTGGACACCGGCCGCGCCTGCTACATCCCCAAGGAAAACCTGCAGTATGCCTTCCCGGAGTTCGAGGACTACATCCCCCGGTGCCGCTTCACCGGCTGCTCCCATCGCAGCGAGGCGGGCTGCGCCGTGCGCGAAGCAGTGGAGGCGGGCGAGATAAGCCCCACCCGCTACGAAAGCTACCTTGCCATGTACGACGAGGTGAAGGACATCAAGGACTGGGAAGTGCGCTGAACGACGCACCCAAAAGGCCGGGGCTTGAACCCCGGCCTTTTTAAAGAAAAAGGAGGAAGCGCCCATGCCGCGCTGTGTCATCATTGGAGCCGGGCCGGTGGACCCGGAGCAGAAGGAACTGCTTTTGCCCGGCGACTATGTCATCGCCTGCGACGCGGGCTACCGCAACGCCGCGGCGCTGGGCGTGACCCCGGACCTCATCGTGGGCGACTTTGACTCCGCGCCCCGCCCCGAGGCGGAAAATCTGGTGGTGCTGCCTGCCGAAAAGGACGACACCGACACCCATTACGCCGCCCGCCTCGCCGTGGAGAAGGGCTTTGACGAGGCGCTCATCCTGGGCGTGCTGGGCGGCGCGCGGCTGGACCACAGCCTTGCCGCCATCGCCGCCGGGCTCTGGCTGGCAAAACAGGGGCCGAAAGTCACCATTGCGGGCCGGGGCGCGGTGCTGCGCTATGTGCTGCCCGGCCGCCCGGCGCGGGTGCCCCACGACCCGGAAGCCTATTTCTCCCTCTTTCCGCTGGAAGGCGCGGCGGGGGGCGTGTGCATCACAGGGGCCAAGTACCCGCTGCAAAACGCCCGCCTTGTGCCGGACGCCACCCTGGGCGCCAGCAACGAGACCCGGCCCGGCGGGGCCGAAGTGCGGGTGGCCGACGGCAGCCTGCTGCTGGTCTGCGCCCCGAAATGAGCCTTTGAAAGGCCAAAGCCTGCACATTTTTCTCCCCCGGGGGATATAATGGCGTATCCAGACAAAGAACCATGGAAAAGGGGGATGCGCCATGCAGGTGGTCGTGGTCAAAAGTCCGAAGTGTCTCGCAGGGTTCCTGCGCGCCTTGTTCAAGATCAAAAAAGAGGGGTAACGCCCCGCAGAAAAACAGCGCCCGCGGGCCGGTCTTTGCACCGGCCCGCGGGCGCTGCCTTGTTTGTCCCGTTTTGCGGCATATGCCCCCGGCGGCGTGAATATACATGTGTCAGAACACGCGAAAGGGGCGAAACAATGGAACTCAAGGTGTTTAGAGATACCTTATCCACCATGGGCAGCCTGTGGGAGACCAAAGCCGAGCTGCCCATCGAGACCGAACTTCTCATCCCGGACTATCTGCCGCAGGTCTTCAAGATCGTCAAGTGCTTTGTCTATCCCGTCACGCTGCAAAAGCAGGTGACGCCCGGCCGCCTCACGGTGGAGGGCTATCTGCGGTGCGTCGTCTACTATCAGGCGGAGGACGACCAGAGCCTTTGCCAGATCGAGCAGAAAATTCCCTTCACCCGCGCCATGGACCTGCCGGAGGGCCAGCACCAGGGCTATTCCGTCACGGTGAGCGGCGAGGTGGAGTACCTTAACTGCCGGGCGGTGAACCAGCGCCGGGTGGACGTGCGGGGGGCCTACGCCCTGTCGGCACAGGTGTGCGCCCAGAGCGAGCAGGAGGTCATCACCGCCCTGGCGGACTGCGGCGCAGAGCAGAAGCTCATCCCGGTGAACGGGCTTCGCACGGTGGCAAACCTGGATAAGCTGCTCACCGCCGAGGAAGAGGTGACCCTGCCCGGCCAGGTGCAGGCGGTCATCGACATTTCCGGCGTGGGCCAGGTGGACGAGGTCAAGGTCATCACCGGCAAGGCGGTGGTCAAGGGCCGCATCCAGGTGGCGCTGACCTACCGCAGCCAGCCGGGCTATCAGCTGGAGACGGTGGAGCAGGCGGTGCCCTTCAACCAGATCATCGACCTGGACAACGCCCCCGAGGATGCCGTCGCCTTTGCCGAGGCCGAGATGATCGGCTGCACCCTCACCGCCGCGGCGGGGCAGGAGGGAGCGGCCACCCTCACCGTCACCGCCATGCTCCATCTGCGCATGGTGCGCCAGGTGGAGTGCTATGTGGTGGCCGACGCCTTCTCCACCCAGTACAGCGCCGACGTCACCTACAAGACGGTCACCGCCGAGCAGCTGGCCGAAACGCTGAACCGCACCGCGGAGGCCGCCGCCTCCGGCCCGCTGCCCGACGAGAACGCTCAGATCATCGGCTGTCTGGTCACGCTGCACCCCCTGGAATGGGTGGCCGCGGAGGGCGGCGGGGTCAGCCTGGGCGGCCGGGCGAGCGCCCATGTGCTGTGCATGAATTCCTTGGGCGAGATCGAATGCTATGACAAATCCTTCGATTACCAGCTGCCCGACGTCTGGCCCGGCGCCGCCGACCAGTACCGCGCCGAGTGCTGGCCGGTGGTCACCTCGGCCCAGCCGGTGGCGGCGGGGGGCGAGGTCACCGTGCGGGTCTCCATCCGGGTGCGGGGCCTTGTGTTCCGCCGCACCAAAGAGACGGTGGTGGACTCCATCGCCTGCGAGACCGCGCTGGAAAACACCGAGCCGGACGTGGCCCTGCGCATCTGCTACGCCCAGGGGGGCGAGAACATCTTCGACATCGCAAAGCATTACCATGTGCCCCCGGCGGCCATGATGAAGCTGAACCACCTGGAGGACCTGCAGCTGACCGCGCCCGCCCGGCTGCTGGTGCCTATGACTGTTTGAAAGGAGGCCGGCGTATGGAAAGCAGCAGCGTATACAAGGACATTGCCGCCCGCACCGGCGGCGACATCTACATCGGCGTGGTGGGCCCGGTGCGCACCGGCAAGAGCACTTTTGTGAAGAAATTCATGGAGGAGCTCATCCTGCCCCGGCTCACCGTGCCCTCGGTCAAGACCCGCGCCCGGGACGAACTGCCCCAGTCGGCGGCGGGGCGCACCATCATGACCACCGAGCCCAAGTTCATCCCCGAAACGGCGGTGACGGTGGAACTGGAGGGCGGCGGCAGCTTCAACGCCCGCCTCATCGACTGCGTGGGCTACATGGTGGAAGGAGCCATGGGCCACGAGGAAAACGAGAAGCCCCGCATGGTCAAGAGCCCCTGGTTCGAGGAGGAAGTGCCCTTCGACGTGGCCGCCGAGACCGGCACCCGCAAGGTCATCCGGGACCACTCCACCATCGGCCTCGTCATCACCACCGACGGCTCCATCAGCGACATCCCCCGGGAAAAATACAAGGAGGCCGAGGAGCGGGTCATCGCGGAGCTCTGCCAGATCCACAAGCCCTTCGTCATCCTGCTCAACTGCGTGGACCCGGCGGGGGAGCCTGCCCGCCGGCTGGCGCGGCAGATGGAGGAGGAATACGGCCACACCGTTCTGCCGGTGAGCTGTGTGGACCTGGACGCGGCGGCCATCGACCGCATCCTGCAAAGCGTCCTCTATGAGTTTGACGTCAAGGAGATCGCCTTCGCCATGCCCCGGTGGATCACCATGCTGGAGCCGGACCACTGGCTGCAAAGCGCGGTGTACGCCGCCGCCCAGGACTACGCCGCCTCCATCACCCAGATGAAGGATGTGGCCGAGGGCGCCGCCGCCCTGGAGTGCGAGTATCTCAAGAGCGCCCGGGTGCGCAGCATGCAGCTGGCCACCGGCAAGGTCATCCTGGAGCTGGAACTGGAGCCGGACATCTTCTACAAGGTCCTGGGCGAGACCACCGGCCTGGAGATTTGCGACGAGGCCAGCCTGATGCCCTGCATCATCGGCCTTGCCAAGGCAAAGCGGGAGTACGAGAAGATTCGCAGCGCCATCGAGCAGGTGGAGGCCACCGGCTACGGCATCGTGATGCCCACTTTGAACGAACTGCATCTGGAAGAGCCGGAGATCGTGCGCCAGGGCGGGCGCTACGGGGTGCGCCTGCGGGCCAGCGCCCCCTCCATCCATCTGCTCAAGGCCACCATCAACACCGAAATTTCGCCCATCGTGGGCTCCGAGCGCCAGAGCGAGGAGCTGGTGATGAGCCTTTTGCAGGACTTCGAGCAGGACCCCATCAAGATATGGGAGTCCAACATTTTCGGCAAGAGCCTGCACGAGCTGGTGAACGAGGGGTTGCAGAACAAGCTGCTCCACATGCCCCAGGAGGCCCGCGCCCGCCTGCAGGAAACGCTGGAACGGGTCATCAACGAGGGCTGCTCCGGCCTCATCTGCATCATCCTGTAACGCCCTTTTTCCGAGACCGCCGTGGCACGCCACGGCGGTTTTTGCGCGCGGCGGCGGGCAAACTATAAAATGTGGATTGATTAAATAGCGCGGATGTTGTAAAATATAACAAAACAGTAAAGAAAAAGCGTGTTCCGCCGGTTCACTCCGGCGCTTTTGGCCTGCCTTGCGGCTGCGGACCGATGCTAAAGAATTGGTGATGGTTTTGAGCAAAACCTTTTCCCGGCTGCTCAGCCGGTTCCGAAAACAAATATTGATCGCCTTCGACATTCTGGTGATCTCCCTGGCCTACATCGCGCCCTGGGTCATCATCAATGGCCGGGCCGATTACCAGCGATATTCCAGCCTGCTTGTAGCCAGCTGGTTTTTGTTTGTCAGCTGCTTTGAGATCGTCTATGCCCTCATGGGCGTCTACGACAGCCTCTGGCGCTATGCTGAGATCGTGGAGTTCTTCCGCCTGTGCGTTGCCTCCATCATCGCGGTGGCGCTGTTCGGCGTGACCTCCTTTTTCATCTTCAGCGAGACCCGCGTGCCCATTTCGGTCTATTTCCTCAGCGCGCTGTTCGCGGTGGCCCTCACCCTCTACTCACGTTTGACATACCGAATGTACCGGAACGTCAAGCTGGGCAGGCAGGGCAAGCGGCTGGCGCGGCGCACCCTGCTCATCGGCGCGGGCGATGCCGCCAGCACCCTGCTCCACGAGCAGTATAAGGCGGCCAACCCCGATATGAACATCATCTGCTGCGTGGACGACGCGCCGGAAAAGCAGGGCCGCTACATCATGGGCGTGCAGATCATGGGCACCACCGAGGACATCCCCGAGCTGGTGGAGCGCTGCGAAATTGAGACCATCCTGCTGGCCATCCCCACCATGGATGAGGAGAACCGCCGCCGGGTGCTGTCCATCTGCAACCGCACCAAGTGCAACGTGAAAATTTTGCCGGACATCGTGAAGATGATCACCGACGGCGAGGACCTTGCCAGCCGTATCCGCGACGTGAAGGTGGAAGACCTTCTGGGCCGGGACGAGGTGCAGCTTTCCAGCCTCATCACCCAGCTCGTGGGTGGCAAGCGCATCATGGTCACCGGCGGCGGCGGGTCCATCGGCTCCGAGTTGTGCCGCCAGATCGCCAGCTGCAAGCCCGCGATGCTTATCATCGTGGACATCTACGAGAACAACGCCTACGCCATCCAGCAGGAGCTGCGCCGCAAATACGGCGACGAGCTGAACCTGGAAGTGCTCATCGCCTCGGTGCGCGACTCCAAGAAGATGGACGCTCTGTTCAGCCGCCTGCGCCCCCAGGTGATATTCCACGCGGCGGCCCACAAGCATGTGCCCCTGATGGAGGACAGTCCCGAAGAAGCGGTGAAGAACAACGTCTTCGGCACCTACAACGTGGCCGTCAGCGCCGACAAATACGGCGCCGAGCGGTTCGTGCTCATCTCCACCGACAAAGCGGTGAACCCCACCAACGTGATGGGCGCCACCAAGCGCGTGTGCGAGATGGTGGTGCAGGCCATGGCCCAGCGCAGCAAGACCCGCTTCGCCGCCGTGCGCTTCGGCAACGTGCTGGGGTCCAACGGGTCGGTCATCCCCCTGTTCAAGGACCAGATCGCCGCGGGCGGCCCGGTCACCGTCACTCACCCGGACATCGTGCGCTATTTCATGACCATCTCCGAGGCGGTGAGCCTTGTGCTGGAGGCCGGCGCCATGGCCAGCGGCGGCGAGATATTCGTCCTGGACATGGGCAAGCCCATGCGCATCCTGGATCTGGCCGAGAACCTCATCAAGCTCTCCGGCTTCATCCCCTACAAGGACATCCAGATCGTGTTCACCGGCCTGCGCCCCGGCGAAAAGCTCTATGAGGAGATGCTGATGGACGAGGAGGGCCTGCGCAAGACCGACAACCGCAAGATATACATCGGCGCGCCGCTGCGGCTGAACAACCAGACCTTCTTCGACCACCTGATGGCCCTCAAGCAGATCGCTTACAGCAACAACAGCGAGAATCTGGTGCAGGCGCTCACCGATATGGTGCCTACCTTCCACCATCATCGCGACGAGATCGGCATGGGGGAGGGCTGAGAAAATGTATAAACGTTTTTTTAAACGCGCGCTGGACTTTTTGTGCAGCGGTCTGGCCATCCTGTGCCTGTCCCCGGTGCTGGCGGTCATCGCGGTGTGGGTCAAGGCCTCGTCCCCGGGGCCGGTGCTCTTCACCCAGAAGCGGGTGGGCAAGGGCAAGACCTTCTTTAAAATTTATAAATTCCGCACCATGCGCACCGACACCCCCCACGACATGCCCACCCACATGCTGGAAAACCCCGACGCCTTCATCACCAGCGCCGGGCGCTTTCTGCGCCGCACCAGCCTGGACGAGCTGCCCCAGATCTTCAACATCTTCATGGGCCAGATGAGCATCGTGGGGCCCCGGCCCGCCCTCTGGAACCAGGACGATCTGGTGGCCGAGCGGGACAAATACGGCGCCAACGACTGCGTGCCCGGCCTCACCGGCTACGCCCAGGTCCACGGGCGGGACGAACTGCCCATCCCCGTGAAGGCGGAGCTGGACGGCTATTATGCCAAAAACCTCTCCTTTGCCCTGGACGTGAAAATTTTCTTCCGCACTATCGGCAGCGTTTTGCACCACGAGGGCGTGGTGGAAGGCAAACAGGACCCCTGAAAACAGAAAAAGAGCCGTGCACGCAGCACGGCTCTTTTTGTTTGGTCAGTCTTTTTCATCCGGCGTGGCCAACGCACCCAAAACCAGGGCGTAGATGTCGCTGCCATGTTCGATGAAGGCGTTTTTTGCCATCTCGGCGGTCATGGCGTCGGGCAGAAGCACTTCCAGCCCGAACAGCTTGCTGCCCATCTCGGAGATGGAGCAGCGCACCGCGTAGCCGTCGCCGGTCTTTTCCACCTCGGCCTTGTGCTGGGCGGCCTTGCGCGCCCACTGCTGGGCCCGCACCGCCGCGCGCACCGCCGCCTCCCGCACCGTGCGGGGCAGCAGGTCGATGCTCAGCTCATCCGCCACCGCAAGGCCCTTGGGGGTGATGCGCCAGCCGCCCGCTTCGTCCACGGTGGCAAGGCCGTTCTCCTCCAGGTCCGCAAGGCCCGCGCTCAGCTCAAAATAGTTCACCAGCTGCTCGCCCAGCAACGCCTGCTCGATCTCCGCGCGGGTGAGGGGCGCCATGGGGGCCACCGTCTTGATGAGATAGCACAGCAGGATGCGGACTTCGGTGTTCTCGGTCAGCCCGCCCGGTTTCACGCCAAAGGTAAAAGCACTTCCGGCCATCTTCTCACTTCCTCCTCGGGGTATTTTCAGGAATTATTATAGTGAAAATCTCCCGCTTTTACAAGGCCGCCGGGCCAAAATCCGTCTCGATGCGTTTTTTGCTGCCCGGCGTGGAGTAGACCCAGCGCTCCAGCCGCCCCTCGGTGATGAAGTAGCGGGGGGCGAAGAACAGCGGCCCCGCCAGCTCCCGGTTCACGATGACCAGTTTTATCTTCATCTTTTCGGGCAGAATACTCTTGATGAAAACGCTCACCGGCTGGCCCGGGCGCAGGCCCTCGCACCGCTCCGCAAGGCCGGCCAGGTTCGGGGCCAGCTCGATGAACACGCCGTAGCTCTCTACGCTGCGCACCAGCCCCACCACCGTCTCGCCGGCATGAAAGCGGTCGGCGTTTTCCTGCCAGGTGCCCAGCAGTTCCCGCAACGTCAGCACAAGGCGGCCCCTGTCGTCCCGGCTCTTCACCGCGCAGATGAGTTGCTGGCTCACACTTACCCGGTCCGCCGGGCTCTGGATGCGGGAGACGGACATGCAGTCGATGGGCAGAAGGGCGCTGATGCCGCAGCCCACGTCGCAAAAAGCCCCGAAGCTTTCCAGATGGGTCACCACGCACGTCACCAGCTCGCCGGGCAAAAGCGCGTCCAGATAGTCCCTCTGGCAGGCTTCCTGAGCCAGCCGGCGGGAGAGCAGATACGCGCCGCCTGCATCCTCGGGCAGAGCGGTGACGCGAAAACAGGTGGGCCTGCCCACCCGCGTCAGCAGCGCCACGTCCCGCACCGCGCCCTCGGCCGCGCCGGCGGCGCATTCGTCGTGGGGCATGCGGGCGGGGCGGCCCGCCAGCTCGAACACCAGCTGCCGCTCCCGGTCATAGGCCAGCGCCGTGCTCTCCAGGATGCTGCCATCCGCAAACGCCTCGGCCAGCTGGGCCTCGCTCAGATGCCGCGCGTCCCGGCCCTTGCCTTCGGGGGTATATTCCACCATCGTTTCCATCCTCACTTTAACTGGTTTTGTCCGCGCCGCACCGGGAACAGACCCCCGGCGCGCGTTTTTAAAAAATATATGCGGGCGGGGCGGGGGATATTTGCAAAACCGGCGCAAAGGTATATAATATTAAATTGTCCCCGTCTGCAACGGCGGGGCGGACAAAATGCAAGGGAGGGCCGGTCTGTGGACGTGCGTGTGGGCGACCAGATACTGACGAAAAAGCCGCATCCCTGCGGCGCGGCCTGTTTCGACGTGCTGCGTGTGGGCATGGATTTCAAAATTCGCTGCACCGGCTGCGGGCGGGAGGTCATGCTCCCCCGGGCCAAAATCGAGAAAAACATCAAAAAGATCATCCGCCCCGGCGAGGAGTAGCGCTCCGTTTTGCTTTTAAAACGCAAAACGGAAAGGAGCAGACCCCATGCTGGAACAGCTGCGCAGGGTGCGCCGCCGCTACGACGAGGTGAACCTCTCGCTGCAGGACCCGGTCATCCTGGCCGACGGCGGGTGCTACGCCGCGCTGATGAAGGAATATAAGCGCCTCACCCCGCTGATGGAGGCGCTGGACGAGTACGAGCGGGTCTGCGCGGAATGCGCCGAGGCCCGCGCCCTGCTGGACGAAGGGGGGCTGGAACCGGATTTCCGGGAGATGGTCCAGACCGAGTACAGCGAGGGCAGGCAGAAACAGGAAGAGCTGGAACAGACCCTGCGCGTCCTGCTGCTGCCCCGGGACGAAAACGACGACCGCAGCGTCATCCTGGAGATACGCAGCGGCGCCGGCGGCGAGGAAGCCGCCCTTTTTGCCGCCAGCCTCTGGCGGATGTACGGCATGTACGCCGCCTCCAAAGGCTGGAAGTGCGAGGTGCTGAACCTCAACGAGACCGAACTGGGCGGCGTGAAGGAGATAAGCGTGTCGGTGCAGGGCGAGGGAGCTTACAGCCGCCTCAAGTACGAGAGCGGCGTCCACCGGGTGCAGCGGGTGCCCGAGACCGAGACTCAAGGGCGCATCCACACCTCCACCGTCACGGTGGCGGTGATGCCCGAGGCCGAAGAGGTGGACGTGCAGCTGGACCCCGCCGATTTGAAGATAGACACCTTCCGCTCCTCCGGCGCGGGCGGCCAGCACGTCAACAAGACTTCCAGCGCCATCCGGGTGACCCACCTGCCCACCGGCATGGTGGTGGAATGCCAGGACGAGCGAAGCCAGTACAAAAACAAGGATAAGGCCCTCAAGGTGCTGCGCAGCCGCCTGCTGGCGGAAAAACAGCAGGCCCAGAAGGACGCCATCGACGCCGACCGGCGCAGCCAGGTGGGTACGGGCGACCGCTCCGAGCGCATCCGCACCTACAATTTCCCCCAGGGGCGGGTCACCGACCACCGCATCGGCCTCACCCTCTACAAACTCGACAGCGTGATGGACGGCGCGCTGGATGAGCTGCTGAACGCGCTCATCACCGCCGACCAGACCCGGCGGCTGCAGGCCGCCCAGGAAAAGGAAGCAACACTATGAAAACCATTCTGACAAAGGCCGACGAGGCCTCGGTGAACAAAGCCGCCGAACTGCTGCAGGCAGGGGAAATTGTGGCCATCCCCACCGAGACCGTCTACGGCATCGCCGCCAGCGCCTTCAACGGCGCGGCGGTCAAAAAGATATTCGAGGCCAAGGGCCGCCCTCAGGACAATCCCCTCATCGTCCACATCGACCGGCTGGAAATGCTGGAGGGGCTCGTGGCCTGTGTGCCTGAGGGCGCCAAGGCGCTGGCCCAGGCCTTCTGGCCCGGCCCCCTCACCATCATCATGCCCCGGGGCCCCAAGGTGGCGGACGAAGTCTGCGCCGGGCTGGACACCGTGGCCATCCGCATGCCCAGCCACCCGGTGGCCCGGGCGGTCATCGCCGCCAGCGGCCTGCCTCTGGCGGCACCCTCGGCAAACCGCTCCGGCGGGCCCAGCCCCACCATCGCCCAGGATGTGATGGCGGACATGGACGGCCGCCTGCCCCTCATCCTGGATGGCGGCGCCTGCGGCGTGGGGGTGGAGTCCACCGTCATCACCCTGGCGGGGGAGCAGCCCATGCTGCTGCGCCCCGGCTTCGTCACCAAGGAGCAGCTGGAAGGGGTGCTGGGCTGCGAAGTGCAGCTGGCGGGCGCGGTGCTCCACAAGCTGAAGGAAGGGGAGACCGCCCGCAGCCCTGGCATGAAGTACAAGCACTACGCCCCCAAGGCCCATGTGACCATTCTGCGGGGGGATTTCGACGCCTACCGCAAGTATGTCTGCGACCACGCCGGCCCCGGCGTGTGGGCCCTCTGCTTTGACGGCGAGGGCGAGCAGCTGCCGGTGCCCTTCATCAGCTACGGCGCCAAAGAGAACGACGCGGCCCAGGCCCGGGAGCTGTTCAGCGCCCTGCGCCGCCTGGACGAAAAGGGCGCCGAAACAGTCTACGCCCGCTGCCCCCATGTGGGCGGCGTGGGCCTCGCGGTCTACAACCGGCTGGTGCGGGCGGCTGCCTTCGAGGTGGTGGAGCTGTGAAGATCATCGGCATCACCGGCCGCTCGGGCAGCGGCAAAAGCGCTGTATCCGCCCTCTACCGCCGGCTGGGCTACACCGTGGCGGACGCCGACCTGGTGGCCCGGCAGGTGCTGGAGCCCGGCTCGCCCTGCCTTGCAAAACTGGCGGAGGCCTTCGGTGATGATTTGCTCACCCCCCAGGGCACAGTAAACCGGCAGCTGCTGGCGGACCGGGCCTTCCGGGACGAAGAAAGCACCCAAAAGCTGGTGAGCATCACCCACCCGGAGATCATCGCCCGCCTGCTGGCCGCCGCCGACGAGGCGAAAAGCAGGGGAGAGGCGCTCTTCTTCGTGGACGGCGCGGTCATCGTGGGCGCGCCCTTTGAAAAACACTGCGACGCCATCTGGCTGGTGAGCGCGCCCTACGAACAAAGCGTGGCGCGCATCCGCAAGCGGGACGGCCTCACCCGGCGGCAGGCCCGGGCGCGCCTCGCGGCCCAGCTGCCGGTGCGCACGCTGCGCAAAGCCGCGGCGCGGGAGATACGCAACGACAAGGACTTGGAACATCTTCACCGTCAGGCACTGGCGGCATTGGAGCAGGAGAAAGGCGGTGCATGAGTGGCAAAAAAGCTCACAAAACGAATTTTATGGCTCGTGGTGCTCGCGGCGGTGGTCGTGCTGGCCGTGAGAGGGCTGCGGGAAGGCCTGCACAGGCTTGACCTGGCGCGCTACCCTTTGAAATATACGGAATACGTGGAGAAGGAAGCCGTGGCGAACGGCGTGGACCCTCTCCTTATCTATGCGGTGATACGCACCGAGAGCGGCTTTGACCCCGGCGCTGAATCCAGCGTGGGGGCCCGGGGCCTGATGCAGATCACCGAGGTCACCTTCGACTGGATCAAGAGCAAAATTGCCCCCGGCGAGGACCTCACCTTCGACGACCTCTACGACCCGGCGGTGAACATCCGCTTCGGCGTCTACTATATTTCCGCCTGCCTTGAGCGGTACCACGGCGACGTGTCCACCGCGGCGGCGGCCTACCACAGCGGGTGGGGCACGGTGGACGGCCTGCTGGAAAGCAGCGACTACTCCGCCGACGGCGAAGTGCTCCACACCTTCCCTTATCAGCAAATGGGCCTGTATGTCACCAAGATAAACCGGGCCTATGAACGTTATCAGGCTCTTTACGGAGCCTGAAGAAAGCGAGGATCAGTTATGAGCAAAGAAATGACCGAAGGCCAGAAGCTGGCCGAACAGCTGCTGTACACCCGGCCCCACGCGGCCGAGGCCAGCGAGGAGCTGAACAAGGCGGCGGACGAATTCTGCGAGGGCTACAAGGCCTTCCTGGACAACGGCAAGACCGAGCGGGACGTGACCACCTACACCGTGAAGCTGCTGGAGGAGAACGGCTACGTTCCCTTCGTGCCCGGCACCAATTACGCCCCCGGCGCAAAAGTGTATCTGAACAACCGGGGCAAGAGCGTCATCGCCGCCACCATGGGCCAGAAGCCCCTGAGCGAGGGCGTACATATGAACATCGCCCATACCGACGCTCCCCGTCTGGACATCAAACCCAACCCCCTGTATGAGAACAGCGAGCTGGCCCTGCTCAAGACCCACTACTACGGCGGCATCCGCAAGTATCAGTGGGTGGCCATGCCTCTGGCGCTGCACGGCGTCATCTACAAGGCGGACGGCACCCAGGTGAACGTCTGCATCGGTGAGAACGAGGGCGACCCCGTCTTCTGCATCACCGACCTGCTGCCCCACCTGAGCGCCGACCAGAACGAGCGCAAGCTGAACGAGGGCGTGAAGGGCGAAGAGCTGAACATCGTGGTGGGCAGCCTGCCCTATGCCGACAAAGAGGTCAAGAACCGGGTCAAGCTGCTGGCGCTGAAGCTGCTGAACGACAAGTACGGCATCACCGAGCGGGACTTCATCACTGCCGAGCTGGAGGCCGTGCCCGCCTTCAAGGCGAAGGACGTGGGCCTTGACCGGGGCCTCATCGGCGCCTACGGCCACGACGACCGTGTGGACGCTTACCCCGCCCTCATCGCCGAGATGGAGACCAAGCTCCCTGTTTACACCACCGTCTGCGTGCTCACTGACAAGGAGGAAATCGGCTCCGAGGGCGTCACCGGCCTGAACAGCATGTATGTGTTCCACTTTGTGCAGCAGCTGTGCAAAGCCCAGGGCGCGGACGACATCCTCTGCTTCCAGAACTCCAAGTGCCTGTCCGCGGACGTGACCGCCGCCTTCGACCCCACCTTCCCCTCCGCCTTTGAGGCACAGAACAGCACCTTCGCGGGCAAGGGCGTGGCCATCGCCAAGTACACCGGCTCCCGCGGCAAGGGCGGCGCCAACGACGCCTCCGCCGAGCTGGTGAGCTACTTCACCCGCATCTTCGACGCCGCCGGCGCCGTGTGGCAGATCGGCGAGCTGGGCAAGGTGGACCAGGGCGGCGGCGGCACCGTCGCCAAGTACGTGGCCTCCCACAACATCGACACCATGGACGTGGGCGTGCCCGTGCTGAGCATGCACTCGCCCTTCGAGCTGGTGGCCAAGATCGACGTCTACATGGCCTACAAGGCTTTCAAGGCCTTCAACGACAGCGCCGAGTAAGCCGCAAAAAAATCTTCTGATTTTCTCGAAAAAGAGGGTTGACATTCCCTGCAGGGTTTGCTATAATAGCAAAGCAGTCGCGAGACGGCAAGCCCGTGGGGGTGTAGCTCACTTGGGAGAGCGCTTGAATGGCATTCAAGAGGTAAGGGGTTCGATCCCCCTCATCTCCACCACAAAGCACCAATCGAAAGATTGGTGCTTTTTCTTTTATTTCTGCGGTTTTCGGCGGACCATTGACTTGCCGGTGCGCCCCCGGCCCGGCCGTCGAGCTGGTGTTCGGCGACTGTTTGGCGGGTGCCGTGTTTGCAGCCGGCTGCCGGGTGTGCTATGATAAAACCAGAAGCGCCGTCTTGGCACTGGGAAAGGGGCCGTGCAAAATGGAAGAAAAACGTCTGCAAGAACGGCTTCGCCGCGCAGTGGTGCTCATCGTGGCCGCAGGACTGCTGCTGCTTGCCGCCGGGGAAGGGGTGGCGGCGTTTTTGGCCCGTTCCATGGTCGAGGTCACCAAAGACCAGATGCGCGCAGAGACCGATGAATACAAAAACCGGCTGGAAAAGCAGATGAGTTCGGACTATCAGATCCTGACCACCATGTCCGGCTTTCTCGAGTTCAGCAATGTGGACGAGGCCGAAAACTTTGACGAGATCCTGAACGAGGCAAACCTGCGGAACGATTTCGTGTCCATGGCCTATTTCCCGCTGAACGGGTCTGGCGTTGTGGCCGTTTTGGGTCAGCCGGTGCGCAGCGACGTGGAACTGGCGGAGATGCAGCCGGAGGTGCAGGAAGTCGTGGCCCAGGCCTGGCAGGGAGAGATGGCGCTGTCCGACCTGGTCCAAAGCGAACTGACGCAGGAGAAAATTTTCATTTACGCCATCCCGGTGAGCCGGAACGGCGATACAGTGGGCGCATTGATCGCCAGCGATCAGGTGGAGATATTCTCGGACATCCTGAGCGGCGACACCGTGCTTTCCGGCAACGGCCACATCCATCTGCTCAACTCCAAGGGCGAACTGCTGATCCATTCCCAGAATTCCGTTGTGGAAGAATCGGTGGCTTCCATCTATGAAGAACCCTATTTCAGCGGTCAGAAAGCGGAAGAAATTCGGACAGCCCTGGCCGCCGGGGAAAGCGTCTATTCCTCCTTCCGCTGCGAGGGCCGCAGCTATCAGGCGCTGTTGGAGCCGGTGGGCATCAAGGATTGGTATATGCTCTGTGTCAGCCGGGTGCAGGAAGCAAGCGGGCTTTATCGGATCGTGACGGTCATTGCGGTCACCTTTGCGGCGCTGCTGCTGTTGATGATCATACTGCTTGTGTACGGCTATCGCCTGACCCGCCGAAACGACCGGGAGCTTCGCGATCTGGCTTTCCACGACGCCCTCACCGGCGGCGACAATCTGCGCGGCTTCACTTTGAAGCTGCAAGAGGCCCTGAGCCAGCGGCAGGATGTGAATTTGGCGGCGCTGGACGTCCGTCAGTTCAAGTTCATCAACGAGATCTTTGGCCGCGAGCGGGCCGACAAGCTTCTCCGCCACATCCATCAGCAGCTGCAGGCACGGCTGGAGGAGGGGGAATTCTGCTGCCGT
Organism: Candidatus Allofournierella excrementavium; assembly: GCF_048526665.1. Lineage (NCBI taxonomy): Bacteria > Bacillati > Bacillota > Clostridia > Eubacteriales > Oscillospiraceae > Allofournierella > Candidatus Allofournierella excrementavium. The sequence continues at coordinate 84,438 of NZ_DBGFPE010000007.1, read as the reverse complement.
GACAACGCCGACCTGTTCTATGCCGTGTTGCTGAACACCGACCCGGAGCAGGCTGCCGCCCGGCTGCGGAGCATCATGGACGAGGCTTGTGCCGCCGCCCTGCAGGACGCGAACAGTGACTACCATGTCCTGCTTTATGCCGGAATGGTGGCGGCGCCGCAGTGCGCCGCGTCCGGGAAGGTGGACGATGTGCTCACCCATGCGATGTTCGCGCTGGAGCGGGCCAAGGGCGCCAGCTGCAACTCGGTGTGGACCTACGACACAGAACTGCATAAAAAAGAAGAAGTGGCGAACTTTGTGGAAAGCCACATGCACCAGGCGCTGCAAAACGGGGAGTTCCGCATGTACCTGCAGCCAAAGATAGATTTGACCAGCGGCAGGCTGGGCGGCGCCGAGGCGCTGGTGCGCTGGACCACCGGGACCGGCCGGATGCTTTATCCCGACCAGTTCATTCCGCTGTTTGAACAGAACGGATTCAGCGTTTCGCTGGACCTGTATATGGTGGAGTGCGCCTGCAAGCAGCTGCGCGCCTGGCTGGATCAGGGCATCCAGCCGCCGCCCTTGTCGGTGAATCAGTCAAAATTGCTGTTTTTCGAGGCGGATTATATCCAGAACCTGGAACGGCTGATCGAACGTTATCAGATCCCCGCCTCCTGGATCACGCTGGAGATCCTGGAGGGCCTGGCGCTGGAAAACGCCGGGGAGCTGAACGCCCGCATCAGCCAGCTGCAAGCCATCGGATTCCGCATCTCCATGGACGATTTCGGCAGCGGATACTCGTCGCTGAACACCCTGAACAGCCTGCAGATCGACGAGCTCAAGCTGGACCGGGGCTTCCTCATGGAGGCGGCGGACAAAAACGATCCCCGCTCCAGAATCATCATGGAGCAGGTGGTGCGGATGGCCAAACAGCTGGGGATCTCGGTGGTGGTGGAAGGCGTGGAGACCCGGGAGAACGAGGCCCTCATCCAATCGCTGGGCTGCGATTTCGGCCAGGGATACTACTACAGTCGCCCCATCACGGTGGAAGAATTCACCGCCCGCTATTGGGGCGAGCCAAAGGAAGCCCCGCACGGCCCGGCCCTGTGACAGCCCGCGCCCGGGCCGCTGCGAGAATGCGGCGCCCGGGTCTTCGGAAGCCGGGGCAGGTGAAGGTTTGGTGACATCTTCGCCGTGCCTCTTGCATAACGGCGGGAAAAAGGGTATTATAATAGTTACCACATGGGCCCGTAAAGGTTTCGACGGGGAGTGTGAAGTGCGAGCAGCGGGTAGTGGATGGGGGCCACACTATAAACGCCTCCAAAAAAATAGCTAACAACAACAAATTAGCTGTCGCTGCCTAATTAAGGCAGCTGTCCTGCCCACTCAAGCGTCGTGTGGGGCCAGGGCATCATTTAGACGCTGAACGTGAGCCGCCTCAAGCTTTGCGGGCGGCCATGACCTCATGAAGCTACCAATGCGGCGGCCTGTTTGCCGGCCTGCCGCTGCGGGAATGTTGTAGACAAACTGCACCCGGAGATACTCTCGCGGATCGCTTTTCGGACACGGGTTCGATTCCCGTCGGGTCCACCACAAAAAAGAGCTCAGCCGTTCGGCTGGGCTCTTTCTCGTTCTGCTCAAAAGTTCAGCCGCCCGGCTGGGCTTTTTTGTTTTCCCCCCTTGACTTCTTCGCGAAAATCCATATAATGAAATTAGAATAATTCTAAAAAATGGTGCTGATAACTGTGACGAAGTATGCGAAGAAGATTTTGGAGATCGTGGAGCAGTCCCGCAGCCACATGACGGCGGAGCAGATCTTTATGGAGCTGCGCCGCACCTATCCCACGGTGGTGCTGGCCACTGTATACAACAATCTGAACCGTCTGTGGCAGGATGACCTCATCCGCAAGGTGTCGGTGGAAGGCACGCCCGACCGTTACGACCGCATCCAGCGGCACGACCATCTGGTGTGCAAGGAGTGCGGCAAGCTGCTGGACGTGGACCTGGGCGATTTGACCGCCCAGCTGGAACAGAAGGCGGGCACCGCCATCCTCTCCTATGATTTGAAGCTGGTATATCTGTGCGACGAGTGCAGAAAAAAGAAAGGAATGTGAGGAAACTGAAACATCTTCCCTTATCCGTCCGGGTGGCCATCGAGCCGGACAACCCCAGCATCCTCCGCTGGGAGGACAAGTGCATCCGCTGCGGCATGTGCAAAACGGCCTGCACCGACCTGATGGGGGTGCACGGCACCTACACCCTGGAGCAGACAGGGGACAGGGCCGTCTGCATCTACTGCGGCCAGTGCGCCAATGTCTGCCCGGTGGACAGCATCACCGAGCGGGATGAGAGCCCGGCGGTGCGGCAGGCAGTGGCCGACCCGGAAAAGGTCGTGGTGGTCAGCACCTCGCCCGCCGTGCGCGCGGCGCTGGGCGAGGAGTTCGGCATGGAGCCCGGCGCTTTTGTGGAGGGCAAAATGGTGGCCCTTCTCCGCGCGCTGGGCGTGGACTATGTGCTGGACACCAACTTCGCCGCGGACCTGACCATCGTGGAGGAGGCCAGCGAGCTCATCCGCCGCCTGACGGAGAAGGACCGGCCGCTGCCCCAGTTCACCAGCTGCTGCCCCGGCTGGGTGCACTTCGCGGAGATGTACGCCCCGGAATTGCTGCCCCATCTCTCCACCGCCAAAAGCCCCATCGGCATGCAGGGCCCCACGGTCAAGACCTACTTTGCAAAAAAGATGGGTCTGGACCCGGAGAAGATCGTCCATGTGGCCCTGACGCCCTGCACCGCCAAGAAGTTCGAGATACGCAGGGAGGAGATGCACGCCGCCGCCGACTACCACGGCGTGGAAGGCATGCGGGACACCGACCAGGTCATCACCACCCGGGAACTGGCCCGCTGGGCCAAGGCCGAAGGGGTGGACTGGAACGCCCTGCAGGACTCTGCCTACGACTCCCTGATGGGCAAAGCCTCGGGCGCGGGCGTCATCTTCGGCAACACCGGCGGCGTGATGGAGGCCGCCCTGCGCACCGCCTATGAGTACGTCACCGGTGAGACCGCGCCCCAGGCGCTGCTTCGGCTGGAGCCGGTGCGGGGCTACGAAGGGGTGCGGGAGGCCCAGGTGCAGGTGGGGGAACTGACCCTGCGGGTGGCCGTGGTCTACGGCACCGCCAACGCCCGGCGCTTTTTGGAGCGCATGAAGGCGGAGGGCAGGGAATACCACTTCGTGGAAGTCATGGCCTGCCCGGGCGGCTGCATCGGCGGCGGCGGGCAGCCCAAGGACCTGATGAAGGACGCTGACGAGACCCGCAAGAGCCGCATCGCCGCCCTTTACCGGCGGGACGAGGCCATGACCCTGCGCACCAGCCACGAGAACCCCGAGATAAAAGAAGTTTACGCCGCATTTTACGGCCAGCCCCTGAGCGAGATGGCGGAAAAAATGCTTCACACCAGCTACCGGGACCAGAGCGGCCTTCTGCACAAGCAGGCCGGCCCCGACAACGACAAAACAACAAAAGGAGAAGTGAAAACAATGAGCAAATGGAAATGCAAAGTGTGCGGTTACATCTATGAGGGCGACACCCTGCCCGAGGGCTTCACCTGCCCGCTGTGCAAGCAGCCCGCCTCTTCCTTCGAGAAGATCGAGGAGGCCCCCGCCAAGGGCGCGAACAAGTACGCCGGCACCCAGACCGAGAAGAACCTGCAGGCCGCCTTTGCCGGCGAGTCGCAGGCCCGCAACAAGTACACCTACTTCTCCTCTGTGGCCCAGAACGAGGGCTTTGAGCAGATCGCGGCCCTGTTCCAGCTGACCGCCCAGAACGAGATGGCCCACGCCAAGCTCTGGTTCGAGGAGCTGAACGGCCTGGGCGACACGGCGCAGAACCTGCTCCACGCCGCTGAGGGCGAGAACTACGAGTGGACCGACATGTACGACGGCTTTGCCAAGACCGCCGAGGAGGAAGGCTTCCCCGAGCTGGCCGCCAAGTTCCGTCTGGTGGCCGCCATCGAGAAGCGTCACGAGGAGCGCTACCGTGCCCTGCTGCACAACGTGGAGACCGCTCAGGTCTTTGAAAAGAGCGAGGTCAAGGTGTGGGAGTGCCGCAACTGCGGCCACATCGTGGTGGGCACCGCCGCCCCGGAAGTCTGCCCCACCTGCAACTACTCCAAGAGCTTCTTTGAGATCCACAGCGACAACTTCTGATGCCCTGAAACAGAAAAGACATCCCAGACTGAGAAGGCCGGCCCGCGCAGTGCCGGCCTTTTTGCGCGGAAAAATGCGCCAAATTGCATCCGCAGGGGTTCCGTGCTATGATAAAGCCAGTGAAAAGGCCCGGAAAGCGAAAGAACGTCCGGGCCCAAGCAAAGCCACCACGGAACGGGGGATACCATGCTTCGCACCGACGATTTGACGGCCATCCTGAAAGACAAGCACGCGGATATTGACCAATACTTTGAGCGGTATGAAGGGGAGCTTCTGGAGGCGGACCTGGGGAAATACCTGTGCGCCCTGCTGGAAAAGCACGGCCTGCAAAAAAAGGACCTGATTTTTGCCTCCGGCCGGGAGCGCAGCTACTGCTATCAGCTGCTGAACGGCACGCGGCGCAACCCCTCGCGGGACATGCTGCTGGCCATTGCGCTGGGGCTTCACTTCACCTGCGACGAGACCCAGACCATGCTGCGCATCGCGGGGCTCTCGCCGCTGTATCCCCGCATCCGGCGGGACGCGGTCATCCTGCAGCAGCTGGCGGCGGGGAAAAGCCTCTATGAATGCAACGACCGCCTTGCCGCCTGCGGCGAGGTGATGATCGGGTGAGCGGCATGGAGCAGGAGGATTTTGTCTTTCTGGAAGCGCTGAACCAGCGGGGAACGGTCTTTCTGGCGCGCCAGCGGTCCAGCGGGCGCATCCTGGTGGCGCGGCAGGTGCCCGGCGGCCAGACGGAGATATTTGAGACGCTGCGGGCGATGAGCCCCAAGCATGTGCCCACGGTCCGGGCCATCGAAGCCCGGCAGGACGGCACGGCCTTTGTCTATGAGGACTACATCCAGGGCGTGACCCTGCGCCAGCGGATGGAAGAAGGCCCGCCGCTGACCAGGGAGGACGCGGTGTGGCTCGGCCGGCAGCTGTGCCAGGCGCTGGCCCCTCTGCACAGAGAGAACATCGTCCACCGGGACATCAAGCCGGAGAACATCGTGCTCGGCGCCGATTCGCAGGTGTACCTCATCGACTTCGGCATCGCCCGCTTTGAAAAGGCGGGCCGCAGCGCGGACACCACCCTGCTGGGCACCCACGGATATGCCGCGCCGGAGCAGTTCGGCTTTTGCCAGAGCGACGCCCGCGCGGACATCTACTCCCTCGGGGTGGTGCTGAATCAGGTGGTGACCGGCGCGTTCCCCAATGCGGCGCGGGCCGACGGCCTGCTGGGGGAGGTCATTGCCAGGTGCACGAATCTCGACCCGCAGCAGCGCTATTCCAACGTGCGGGAGCTGGACGCCGCGCTGGCGGCATTGCCGTGCAGGCGGGCCGCGCCGCCGCGGCCCGCCGCCCGGACAGGCTACCCCTACCCGCTGTGCCTTGTGCCGGGCTTTCGGTCCGGGTCCGGCCAGAAGGCGCTGGCAGCGGTGGCGGCGGCATTCTGGTTCTTTGTGTTTGCGGCGGCGGGATATTCCACCGCCGCGGGCGACCCGGTGGAATGTCTGATCGTGACAGGGGTGCTGGCGATCCCGGTGGGGAGCTATGTGCTGGTGTTTGACCTCTTCGGCATACAGCGGCACATCCCCATTTTGAACAAGGCGCAGGGCAGGGGAATGCGCATCGCCGCCACGGCGGCGGCCGTCCTGCTCTGGGCCGCCGCGGCTTTTTTGATCACGGTGCTCGCGTCGGCGGCCCTCAAAGCGGTCCTTCAATGATTTTTTGCCCAGTCTGCTGGCAGCCCACCAAATGCATCCAAACCCGGTATATACTGTGAGAAGCATACCGCGATTTGGTCGCAGGAGGAGGCTTTTTAAATGAAAAAGGCAGTATCTTTTTTTCTGGCATTGCTGCTGGCTCTCGGCTGTGCGGGCTGTTCCGGCGCGCAGACCTCGGAGCCGGCAGAGACGCCGTCCGGGCCGGCGTCTCTGCCGCAGTCGGAGGCACAGACCGCCCCGCAGGCAGTCACTTTGCCCCAAACCGTTCTCTACGATGAGGCGGGGATAAAAATCACCGCCACGGGGCTCAGCGAGGGCTCTCTGTTCGGCCCGCAAATTGACCTGGTCATCGAAAACAACTCGGACGCGGGGGTGGTCGTCCAGTCCGGCGTGTGCACCGTGAACGGATGGGTGATCGAAAGCACCCTTTCCCAGGAAGTGCTGCCGGGCAAAAAGGCCGAGACGGGCCTGACTCTGTTGCAGACGGACCTGGACAACGCCCGGGTGGAGACCATCGCCCAGATCGAGTGCGAACTGCGGCTGATCGACCCCGACAACTTCCAGACGCTGGCACAAAGCGGCCCCATCGTCCTTTCCACCGACGCCGCCCTGCCGGACCCGTATCAGCCGGAGGGCACGGAACTGTATGCCGACGAGGGAGTCCGCATCGTGGCGCTGGAACAGGCCGACTCGCTGATGGGCAAAAGCGTGCGGCTCTGCATCGAGAACAACAGCGAACAGCGGCGCGTGTTCACCGCCTCCGATGTTTCGGTGGACGGCTACATGACGGACGGCAGCCTTTACGTCGAGATCCCCGCCGGGCGCAGGGCGATGTGCGATCTTCTTCTGCTGGACAGCGAAGAAAACAGCGATCGGCTGGAGCAGATGTCCTCCCTTGAATTCACTCTGAACAGCACCGACCCGGACGATTTCACCGACCGCACAGCGCTGGGGCCGTTCACGCTGACGTTCTGAAGAAAGGGAGGAAAGAAACAATGAAAACCGGAAAACTGGTCATCGGCATCCTGAGCATTGTGCTCTTTCTGCTGGTCAGCCTGCAGTCCTGCGCCGCCGGCCTGGCAAACACCCTCGCGGAGAACGGCGAAGTGAGCGGCAGCGCGGGTTTTGTGCTGGCGCTGGGGCTGCTTGTGGCGGGCATCGTCAACATCTGCACCCGCAAAGGGGGCAAAGGCGGCTATGTGGCCGCGGGATTCCACATCCTGCCCGCGCTGTTTGCCCTGCCGAGCGCAGGCAGCTACTCCGATCTGTACATCTGGGCCGCGCTCAGCATCGCCTTCGGCGTGTTCACCATCATCGCGACCAAAAAAACGAACCGCCTGTGATATTTCAGCAGCAGTGGGCTCCCGGCCTTGGCCGGGAGCCCTTTTTTTGCAGCGCCGGGCCGGAGGAAAAAAGTCCGCCCTATGGGACGCATCCTCTGCTATACTGGGCACAGAAGGGCAAAGGTGAGCTCCGCACCCGCAAACGCCGGCCTCTTTGCGGAAAAAGAAACAATATATTGACTTTTTGCCTCGCAAGAACTACTATATATGGTGTATCCTGCAAACAACGTTGGGAGGGACCAAAAATGAATGTACGCAAGCGCAGCGGCAAAGTCGTGCCCTTTGACGCTGAATTCATACGCCGCGCCGTCACGCTGGCGGCGGCCGCCGCCGGGGAGCATGAGCCCCAGCGGGTGGACGACGTCACCGCCGCGGTGGAAGAGAGGCTGGCCGCCGCAGGCCAGGACATCGTGGACATCGAGCGCATCCAGGACGCGGTGGAGGAGACCCTGTTTGAAAAGCAGCTCTACCGCACCGCCAAGACCTACATCCTCTACCGGGTGCAGAAGGAGAAAGAGCGCACCAGCGGCGAGTGGAAAGAGGGCATCCTGACCCGCGAATTCCTCAGCCCCTACAAGCACGCGCCCAACCCCATGGAGCAGCTGGGCGCCTTCGTCTACACCCGCACCTACTCCCGCTATCTGCCCCAGCAGGGCCGCCGGGAGTTCTGGTGGGAGACGGTGCGCCGCGCGGTGGAATACAACGCCTCGCTGGCCCCCACGCCCCGGGAAGAGGCGGAAAAACTCTACGATAACATCTACAATCTGCGGCAGTTCTTGTCCGGCCGCACCCTGTGGGTGGGCGGCACGCCGGTGGCGGAAAAGTACCCCATGGCCAACTACAACTGCGCCTTCACCGTCATCAACGACTTCGTGGCCTACCACGACCTGTTCTATCTGCTGATGGTGGGCAGCGGCGTGGGTGTGCGGGTGCTCAAATCCGACGCGGACCAGCTGCCGCCGGTGCGCACCGATTTGAAAATTCTGCACAAGTCCTACGACCCGGTGCCCGCGGGCGAGCGGCTGGAATACACCAACCTCACCTTCCAGCGGGACACCGCGACCCTTGCCATCGGCGACTCCAAGGAGGGCTGGGCCCAGGCGCTGACCCGCTACTTCGAGCTCATCACCAACCGGGAGTATGAGGGCGTGACCACCCTGGTGGTGAATTACGACTCCATCCGCCCGAAGGGCGAGCGACTCAAGACCTTCGGCGGCACCGCCAGCGGCTCCGGCTCCATGATGACCATGCTGGACAAAATCCACAAGGTGGTCACCGCCGCCGGCGCCCGGGACGGCGCTGTGCGCACCCAGCTGCGCCCCATCGACCTTTTGGACATCGCCAACATCATCGGTGAGAACGTGGTCTCCGGCGGCGTGCGCCGCACCTCGGAAATTGGCCTGGTGGACGCGGACGACGAGACCTGCATCCAGGCCAAGTCCAACCTCTACCGCCAGGTGAACGGCCACTGGGAGATCGACAAGTCCATCGCTCACCGCCAGATGAGCAACAACTCCATCTTCTACCGCGAAAAGCCCACCCGCGAAAAGCTGCACTGGCACATCCAGCAGATGCGCTATTCCGGCGAGCCGGGCTGGATCAACGAGGAGGCGGGTCTCAAGCGCCGCCCCAACTTCTGCGGCTGCAACCCCTGCGGCGAGATTTTGCTGGATTCCAACGGCCTGTGCAACCTGACCACCGTGAACGTGATGGCCTTTGTGGGCGAGGACGGCACCCTGGACAAGGCCGGCCTGCTGGAGGCCCAGCGCCTGTCCGCCCGGGCGGGCTATCGCATGACCTGCCGCGAGCTGGAGATGTACCGCTGGGACCGGGTGCAGAAGCGCGACCGGCTGCTGGGCTGCTCCCTCACCGGCTGGCAGGACATGGTCAACGCCACCGGCATGGACCGTGCCCGGCAGGCCGAACTGCTGGATGCCCTGCGGGCTGAGGCCCGCAAAGCCGCGGACGAGATGGCGGCCCAGCTGGGCGGCAACCGTCCGCTGCTGGTGACCACCCTGAAGCCGGAGGGCACCCTGTCCCTGCTGCCCACCGTGTCCAGCGGCGTGCACTACTCTCATTCGCCTTACTACATCCGCCGCGTGCGCATCACCGCCACCGACCCCCTGTGCCGCGTCTGCGAGGAACTGGGCTACCCGGTGCTGCCGGAGGTGGGCCAGGACCCGGAGGACCCCACCACCAAGGTGCTGGAGTTCCCGGTGAAGGCCCCCGCCGGGCGGGTGAAGGGCGACGTGACCGCCATCGAGCAGCTGGAAAACTACAAGATGTTCATGGAACACTATGTGGACCACAACTGCTCCATCACCGTGCATGTGCGGGACAACGAGTGGGACGACGTGGAGCAGTGGGTCTGGGACCACTGGGACGATGTGGTGGCCCTTTCCTTCCTGAGCTACGACGACAGCTTCTACGATCTGCTGCCCTATGAGGCGATCGACAAAGAGGAGTACGAGCGCCGCAAGGCGGAGATGCGTCCCTTCAACCCGGCGCTGCTCTGCCGCTATGAGCACGAGGAGACCGAGCTGGACATCGGCGCTTCCGACTGCGTGAACGGCGTGTGCCCCATCCGCTGATTTGACTGCAAAAAACCGCCTGCCCCGCGAAAGGGGCAGGCGGTTTTTGTATGAGAAATTCAGCGCCCGGCGGGCAGTTCCAGGCAGAAGGCGGCCCCGCCGCCGGGAGCGTCCTCCACCCAGAGGCGGCCGCCGTGCAGCGCCGCCAGTTCGGCGGCCACCGCAAGGCCCAGCCCGTGGTGGCGGGGGTCCTCGCCGGCGGCCTGGCCGCGGTAAAAACGTTCGAAAATGCGCTTTTTGTCGCAGTCCGCCACGCCGGGGCCGCGGTCCGCCACCCAAAAGCGCACCCGCCCGCCCCGTTCGGCAAGGCCCAGTTCTATCTCGGTGCCCTCCGGGGCAAAGCGCAGGGCATTGTCCACCAGAATGGCCAGCAGCTGCCGCAGGCGGTAGGCGTCCGCCTCCACCGGGGGCAGGGCCTTTTCGGGCAGGCGCACGGCCAGCCGCCGCTCCCGCTTCTTCGCCAGCGGTTCCATGCCCTCGGCAAAGTCCAGCAGAAAGGTGTCGGGCGCGAGGCTCTCCCGGCGCAGCCGGGCGCGGGCGCTGGCCCCGGCGCTGAGCAGCAGCAGCTCGTCCACCAGCGCACCCATCCGCTTCGCCTCGCCGTCGATGACCGCAAGGTACCGCTGCGCCTGGTCCGGCTGGCGGGCGGCGGCCCCGGCATTGGCCCGTATCACCGCCAGCGGGGTGCGCAGTTCGTGGCCGGCGGCGCTCAAAAACTGCTGCTGCTGGTCCATGGCCCGGGCCACCGGGCGCACCGCCCGGCCCGCGATGAACCAGCCTGCCAACCCAAGGCCGGCCCACCCGGCGGCGGCCACCAGCGCGAACAGGGCGGCCATCCGCAGGGCGTGGGCCCGCTCGGGGCCAAGGTCCTGCACCGCCACAAGGCTCGTCCACCGGCTGCCGGCGCCGCCGTCCAGCCGCACTTCGCCCCGCCAGCTGCCGCCCTGGGCCGAAAAGGTGAAGCTGGCGCTCTGGCTGCCCGCCAGGGGCGGCGCGTCGGCCAGAAGACCCTGCTGTTCTTCGGCGGCCCGCTTTGCCGCCTCCAGCAGGGCCCGCTCCTCTTCGCCCAGGCGCAGGCTGTGGAGCAGGGGAGCCCCGTTCTCGGTCAGCAGCACCTTCATGCCGTTCTGGGCCTCCAGCCGCGCCAGCCAGTCGCCGTCCAGCTGGTCGTAGCGGTCCCACTGGTATTGCAGCTGGGTCACCGCAGTCTCAAAGGCGGAGCGGCGGCTGTCCGAGTACTGGCGGCAGGTCACGCCGAAGGCGAACAGCAGCGCCCCGGTGAGCACCGCGCCGGTGAGCGCTGCCGCCAGCAGGGTGATGCGCGCCCGCAGCCGCCTCAGCATGGGTCTGCCTCCAGCCGGTAGCCCGCGCCCCGCCGGGTGACCAGCTCCATCCGGCTGCCCACCAGCCGCAGGCGGCGGCGCACCAGATGGATGTAGTTGTCGATGTTGCCGCTCTCCACGTCGCTGTCCGGCCCCCACACGTTCAGCAGGATGCGCTCCCGGGGCAGGGTGACGCCGGGGTTGCGGAGAAAAAGCTCCAGCAGGGCGCATTCCCGCTGGGAGAGGGTGTGGGCCCCCGCAGGCCCGGTGAGCAGACGGTCCTGCACCCGCAGCTCCACATCGCCCCGGCGCAGGGCGGTGCCGCCCTCCCACTCGGCGGGGCGGCGGCCCAGCGCCCGCACACGGGCCAGCAGTTCCTCGGCGGCAAAGGGCTTGGCCAGATAATCGTCCGCTCCCGCGTCCAGGCCCGCCACCCGGTCGCCCACCGCGTCCAGGGCGGTGAGCATCAGCACCGGTGTGCGCACGCCCGCCCCGCGGGCCTGCCGCAGCACATCCAACCCGTCCATCCCCGGCAGCATCCGGTCCAGCAGCGCCAGATCGCAGCCACCGGAACAAAGAGCATCCAGCCCGTCGGGGCCGTTGGCGCAGCATTCCACGGTGTAGCCGCAGGCGGCGAGGGTGTCCCGCAGCGCCTCCCGCAGATCTTTTTCATCTTCCACCAGTAAAATTCTCACAACGCCACCCGGCCTTTCCTCGAGAGTGATACAATTATACTACCACGCTTTGCCTCTAAACAATCTCTAAAAAAACTTAGAGGCAGCTTAGAGAGTTCCCTGCTACAATGACGGCAAACAAGCACCCAAAGGAGGAACTGGCATGAAAAAACTTTGCAGGATCGTTTCCGGGGCCCTTGCCGCCCTGTTTGCCGCCGCATTGCTGGCAGGCTGCTCGGAAGAGGGAGCCTCCGGCTCGTCCGATGCGCCCTCCGCTGCGCCCACTGGCGGCTATGTGGAGGAGGACGTCAGCCCCGACCACAACTACAACGTGGGCCTTTTTGTGGTGGACGGCGTTCTGAACGCCTTCACGGTGGAAAACCCCGCCACGCCCCTCTCCCGGCAGACGGCCCACTGGTACGCCCTGGGCCAGGACGGCCAGTGGAAGGAGCAGACGGGCAGCGGCTTTGAACAGCTGGCCGCCCAGGTGGGGGATGGCGTCGCTTATCCCACCGCCTACCTCACGCAAGGAGGCAAGCTCTACTGGTCGGTGACCGTCATCACCGAGGACGCTGAAAAAACCAGCGAGACCAGTTACTTTTCGGTGGAAAACGGCACGGCTCAAAAGCTGGACGCGCTGCCTGCCGGCGAGGCGGGCCTGGCCTTTGATCCGAGCATCGCGTCGGTGGCCGCCTGCGGCGATACTCTGATCACGACCAGCACCTCCATGGAGCTGGCCGCCTGCGATCTGACCGGCGCGCCGGTGCAGATGGAGCTGCCCGAACTGGAGATGGGCAGCCGCCTGCTCTGCGGCAGCGCCAACGGCTATTATCTGATGGACGACCAGAACAAGGTCTGGCACTACACCCTGGGCGGCACCACCGCCGAGCTGGCGCTGGACGGCGGCCGCTTCTCCATCTCCGACCCCGGCCTGTTCGTGCAGTCGGCGGTGGTGGGGCCGGAGGAGACCCTCTACTTCCAGATGAGCGACGGCAACATGGCCAGCGGCAACAGCCGGCTGCTGCGCTACCGCTGGGACTCTGAACTGGCCGCTTCCGCCGGGGGCGAATTGACCATCTTCAGCCTTTACCGTTCCGACACGGTGGAAGCGGCGGTGAACGCCTGGCAGAAGGCCACCGGCGGCACCGCCACTTACAGCTGGGCCCTTGAGGAGGGCTCGGAGGACGGCCTTTTCACCGTGACCGGCAGCCGGGAGGACGCGCTGACCCAGCTGAACACCCAGCTGCTGGCGGGCGCGGGGCCGGACGTGCTCATCCTGGACGATATGCCGGTGGACAGCTTCATCGAAAAGGCCCTGCTGATGGACCTTTCCGGCAAGGTGGACACCAGCGGCATGCTGCAAAATCTGGCCGGTGTGTGGCAGACGGAACAGGGCCTCTTCGCCCTGCCCGCCCGGGCGTTCCCGCTGCTGGCGGGGGCGGACGGAGCCACTTTGGCCACCATCAAGGACGCCGAGACGCTGGCGGGGCTGCTGGCCGCCGAACCCAACATCGTTGACGACGGGCGCAACGAGGCCATGCCGCTGCTGGCCTACTATAACACCGTGCAGCTGTTCGACACCTTCTACCCCCTCTACGCGGGGGACATCTGGCAGGGCGGGCAGCTGAACGAGGACGCCTGCCGCCGGTTCTATGAACTGCTGGGCCAGATTCGGGCAGGCGGCGGCGCGGGCCTTTCCAACACCGCCCCCTTCGACCGGCCCGACGGCACCTACTACCACCCCCAGAACAGCACCCAGGGCAACTTTGCCAACTGCATCTGCCGGGCCTTCTGCTCGCCGGTCTATTCCCTGAACGGCCTGGGCGGCGATTTCTACTATGCCTCCCGCGTCAGCGGCACAAGCACCGGCGAGGTGAAGGCTCTGGCCACCGCCTCCGGCGCCACCAGCATCCAGCCCGTATGCGCGGCGGGGGTGAACGTCAGCGCCCAGAACCCCGAGGGCGCGGTGCAGTTCATCCAAACCCTCCTGAACGAGGAGGTGCAGAGCCAGACCACCTACGACGGCGTGCCGGTGCTGAAGAGCGCCGTGCTCAGCCAGTGGGAGGAGGGCTTTGCCCAGTACGACGCCTCCTCCGGCACCGACATTGTGGCCGTGCTGGAAGGCATGGACCCGAACGTTCCCTCCACCGTGCTGCGCAGCGCGGTGGGCGCGGGCGCGCAGCAGTACTTTGACGGAGCCGGCCTGGACGAGGCGGTGGAGACCGCCCGGCAGGAGTCGGCCCTCTGGCTGGCGGAACAGGGTTGACGCGGAAAAAGGCCCCGCCGGCGAAAAACCGGCGGGGCCTGCAGCGATAACATTCAGCGCCCGGCGGGCAGCTGCAAAAAGAACACCGCGCCGCCGCCCGGCGCGTCCTCCACCCAGAGACGGCCACCGTGGAGAGCGGCGATCTGCCGCGCGATGGAAAGGCCCAGGCCAAAGTGCTCCTTGCCGGTGCGGCATTCCTCGCCCCGGGCAAAGCGGCGGAAGATGCGCTGGCGGTCCTTTTCCGGCACGCCGGGGCCGTGGTCCCGCACCGAGAAGATAACCCCCGCGCCTTTGCGCCCAGCCGCAAGCTCGATGGCCGTGCCCGGCGGCGTGTATTCCATGGCGTTGTGCAAAAGGATGGTGAAAAGCTGCTCCATCCGGGCCTTGTCCGCCCGGATGGGGGAGAAGGGCTCGTCCGACAGTTCCAGCGTCAGCTCGTGGCCGCTCTGGCGCAGGGGCGCGCGCCATGCCTCCCACACCTCCAGAAGAAAGGTGTCCGGTTCCAGCTCTTCGGGGCAAAGGCGCAGGATGTGGGCGTCCTGCCCGGCCAAAAACAGCAGTTCCTCGGTGAGGCGCTGCAAGCGCGCCACCTCCGCGCTCGCGATGCCCAGCAGTTTGTCCCGGCGGTCCGGCTCCGAGGCGGCGGCCTGCAAACTGCTCTTGATGACGGTGAGCGGGGCGCGAAGCTCATGGCTTGCGGCGGCGACGAACTCATTCTGCTGGCGCAGGGCGGCGGCGGTGGGCCGCAGGGCGATGTGGGCCAGCAGCGCGCCCGCCGCGGCCAGCAGCGCCGTGCCGCCCGCCCACAAAAGGGCGTATTTGACCGCCACCCCCGCCAGCTGGGCGTGCAGAGGCGCGGTGCTTCGCAGCGCCAGCAGCAGCCGGGGGCCGTGGCGCAGATTGGCTGGGGCAAGCGCCAGGGCGGCGCAGCGCCAGACCTCGCCGTCCGCGGCTTCAAAGCCGAACACGGCGCTCTGGCCCGCGCCCAATGCGGCGCAGCGGTCCAGCGCTTCGCAGGTGAGCAGTGCCGCCGAGCCGTTCTTTTCGGTGTGTTCCAGCGGCACGCCGTTGTCTTCCAGATAGTAAAGGCACTCATATGCCTGCTCCTGCTCGGCCAGCCAGCTGTCCGCCAGCGTGGTGGCCCCTGCAAGACGGTCCGCCACCGCGGCGGCAGCGTCCAGAAGACTCTCGTCGCCGGCCTGGCGCAGGTCGCGGGCTTCCAAAAGAGCGCCCGCCACAAGGGCCGCGGCCAGCACCAGCGCCGACAGCAGGGCATACAGCCCCGTCAGCCGCAGACGGAGGGAACGCATCATGGCGCGTCACCTCCCGCTTCCAGGCAGTAGCCCATGCCACGCACGGTGCGGATGACCGCTCGGCTGCCCACAGTGCGCAGGCGGCGGCGCACAAAGTGGATGTAGCTGTCCAGGTTGCCCTCCTCCACAAAGTCCTCCGCGCCCCACACGGCGCAGAACAGCACCTCGCGGTTCACCAGCTGGCCCGCCCGGCGCAGAAGGGCTTCCAGCAGGGCGTTCTCGTTTTTGGAAAGACGGGCCGTGCCCGCGGGCCCGGTCAGGGTCAGCGCCGCCGCGTCCAGACTCACGTCGCCAAAGCGCAGAAGGGCGCTTTCCAGCGTGTGGGCCGGGCGGCGGCCCAGCGCCTGCAGCCGGGCGATGAGCTCCCGGTTGTCGAAGGGCTTCACCAGATAGTCGTCCGCCCCGGCACCCAGGCCTTCCACCCGGTCCTCCACACGGCCCAGCGCCGTGAGCATCAGCACCGGCACGGTGCAGCCCTTCCCCCGGGCGGCGCGCACCAGCTCCAGCCCCGAAAGGGCGGGCAGCATCCGGTCCACCACCGCCGCGTCATAGGGGTTTTGCAAAAGCAGCGCAAGGCCGCTGGCCCCGTCGGCGGCACTGTCGCATCCGAAGCCCGCCTTTTCCAGCACGGGAACCAGCACCGCGCGCAGGGCTTCGTCGTCCTCGATCAGCAAAATGCGCATCCTCGCCCCTCCTTTGTTCGTTCTTTTATTATACACCCCTTTCCTTGAAGAAGTCTTGAAAGGGGCGCATTTGCCTTCAAGGTTTTTTCAAGCCGGCGCCGCTATACTGGAGCCATACCCCGCATTCGGGTGGAAAGGAAGAAGGACAACATGAAAAAACACACCATTGCAAAACGCGCCGCGGCTTTTGCGCTGGCGGCGGTGATGGCCGCCGGGCTCTTCGGCTGCGGTGAAGAGACGGCCTCCGGCTCCGGCTCGGCCGCCTCCGGGGGCGGCAGTTCCGCCTCGGGCACCGGCCGCTGGCGGCAGGAGGAGGTCACCCCCGGCGAAAACGCCCGCAGCTACGAAAAGCCGGTGCTTTTGGAGGACGGTTCCCTTCTGCTGCTGGAAAAAGGGGGTGACAACACCGCCACCCTCTGGACCAGCACCGACAACGGCGCCACCTGGCAGGAACAGCCCACCGACTGGGCACAGCAGACTGGGGCCGATTACTTCGGCGTGACCCGCCTGATGCCGGACGGCGGCTGCTTTATCACCGCCGTGACTGAGACCGACGGCGGCTACGACCAGACCTGGTGGGTGCAGGACGCGGGCAGCAGCGCCCTGCGGCGGCTCGAACTGCCCGAAAGCATCCTGGACGTCTCCGACCTGCAGCCGCTGGGCGGCGGCGAGGCTTTGCTGCTGGGGCGCATCCTGGTCCCCGCCGCCGAGGACGCGCCCTCGGCGCTGGTGGATGAAAACGGCATGATGAGCGCGATGAGCGCCTGGAAGCTGGACCTTGCCACCGGCGAGTGCACCGAGATGACCGAACTGCTGGGCAGCCTTGGGGGCAGCTTTATCTCCGGCATGGCGGCGGACCCCACCGAGCCCGGCGCGTTTTACAGCCTCTCTTATCAGGAGAGCGGCGTGCAGCTGATGCGCACCGGCACAGACGGCGCCATGACCACCGTGTTTGAAAACCTGCCCGACGCCTCTGCCGCGGCCTTTTCCGCCTGCGCCGACAGCGACGGCAACTATTACTATGCATCCCAGAAGGGCATCTACCGGCTGGCCAAGGGGGGCGACCTGGCGGAACTGGTGGTGGACGGCGCGGGCACCGTGCTCTCGGCGGGCTCTGCCAGCCTGATGGGCCTTGCCCGCTGTGCCGACGGCGGCTTTCTGGCGGTGACCCTGGAGAGCACCACCGACGACCAAAACAACACCGCTTACGGCGGCCATGTCTACCGTATCTTCTGGGATGAGACCGCCCCCGCCCGCGGCAGCGGCGACGCGCTGGTGGTGTGGAGCCTGGAAAACAGCGACACCGTCCGGGCGGCCATCAACGAGTACGAGGCGCAGTATCCCGAGCGCACGGTGGACTATCAGATCGCCCTGGAGAGCGGCGGCAGCACCGCAGACGCCATCACCGCGCTGAACACCGCCCTGCTGGCGGGCTCCGGGCCGGACGTGGTCATCCTGGACGGGCTGGACTGGCAGGTCTATCAGGAACAGGGCCTTCTGGAGGACCTCTCCGCCTGGGTGGACACCCAAAGCCTTGTGAGCAACGTCGCCGCCCCCTTCGTCGGGCAGGACGGCTCCGTTTACGCGCTGCCCGCCCGCTTTGCCGTGCCGGTGCTGGTGGGCACCGAGCAGGACCTGGCGGCGGCCTCCAGCCTGGAAAGCCTTTCCGGCTGGCTGCTGGAAAAGGCCGCCCGCCCCGCCTGGGACTGTCAGAGCAATGACTACTACGAGCCGCTGGACGAACCCTACGGCCTTGGCTTCATCAGCATTCAGCAGCTGTTGGACTTCGCGCTGGAGACCAGCGCCCCGGCCCTGACCGAGAACGGGGTGAACGGCGAGGCGGTGGCCCAGGTGCTGGACTTCGTGCAGCAGGTGGGCGACTATTACGGCATGGACAGCTACAAGGACTTTATGACCAACGCGGTGGTGGCGGGGGAGGCCGGCGGCGAGGCCGTGGCCTACGGCGACGGCGGCTATGAGTGCTTCTTCACCCACAACGCCGCCATGGCGTGGGACACCATGACCACCCCGGCCTATGTGGCGGCGGCCCGCAGTGAGGGCGACGACTACACGGTGGCGCTGCGCCCCGGCCTGTGCGAAGGGGCCTTTTTGCCCAAGGCGATGGCGGGCGTTTCCGCCACCAGCGCCAACAAGGACGAGGCGGGCCAGTTCGTGGCGGTGCTCTTCGGGGACGCGGTGCAGTCCACCTGGCAGCAGGACGGCATGCCGGTGCGTGCGGATGCGCTGGAAAGCAGCATCAACGCCTGCTGCAAAAAAGACGAAACGAAACAGAACGTTCGTCAGATCGTGGACGCGCTGAAGACCCCGGTCACCATGCCGGACGAGACGGTCAGCGACGCCCTTTTGAAGAACGCCACGGCCCTCATCGAGGGCAAGACCACACTGGACCAGGCCCAGGCGGGGGTGGAGGATGCGCTCAAGCTTTATCTCGCGGAACAACAATGAATCTTACCGGCCCGGCCTGCGGCAGGAGCGGCGGGCCGCGGCGCTGCTGCTGGGGCCCAGCCTCGCGGGCACCGCGGTGTTCTATCTGCTGCCCTTTCTTGAGGTGGTGCGCCGCAGTTTCACCGACGCCCTGGGCCGGCGGTTCGTGGGCCTTTCCAACTACAAAACGGTGCTGGCCAACAGCGCCTTTCGCACCGCGGCGTCCAATTCTGCCCGCTTTCTGTGCGTGTGCATCCCGGCGCTGCTGGCGCTGAGCCTTGTGATGGCGCTGCTCACCCGGGCGGCGGGGCGGCAGGGCAGGGTGTTCTCCGCCAGCTTTCTGCTGCCGCTGGCGGTGCCGGTGGCCAGCATCGTGCTGCTGTGGAAGGTGCTTTTTGCCCAAAACGGCCTTGCCAACACCCTGCTGGCGGCCCTGGGGGCCCAGCCGGTGGACTTCATGGGCACCGGCGCGGCCTTCTGGGTGCTCATCACCACCTATCTGTGGAAGAACAGCGGCTACGACATGGTCCTCTGGGCCGCGGGGCTGGACCGCATCCCCAAAAGCCAGTATGAGGCGGCCGCGGTGGACGGGGCGAACGCGTGGCAGACCTTTTGGGCCATCACCTGGCCGGGCCTTGGGCCCACCCTGGGCCTCACCGCCCTGCTGAGCCTCATCAACAGCTTCAAGGTGTTCCGGGAGGCCTATCTCGTGGCGGGCAGCTACCCCCACGAAAGCATGTATCTTTTGCAGCATCTGTTCAACAACTGGTTCCTCAGCCTGGAACTGGGGCGCATCACCGCTGCGGCGGTGATCGTGGTGGGCGTGATGCTGGCCGGGGCGGGGGCGCTGTGGGCGCTGCGCCGCCGGCTGCAAAGGAAGGAAAAACGATGCTGAAACGATTCTTTTGCCTGGCCGCCCTCACACTGCTGGCGCTGTTCACCTGGTGGGTGCTGTGGTTCATGGTCATGGGTGCGCTCACCGGCGAAGGGGAGCTGCTGGCCACCATCGGTCCGGCGCTGCAAAGCGAAGAAGAGCAGGGGGCCGTCTGGTGCCTTCTGCCCAGCTGGCCCACCCTGCAGCCGCTGGTGCAGCTTCTGCTGGACACGCCCGTCTTTTTCGCCATGTTCTGGAACGCCTGCAAGCTGGTGTTCCCCCAGGTGGCGGGCCAGATGGCGGTGGCGGCCCCGGCGGCCTGGGCCTTCAGCAAGTTGCGCTTTCCCGGGCGGCGGGCGCTCTATGCCGTCTACCTCGTGCTGATGGTGCTGCCCTTCCAGATCACCATGGTGCCCAACTACCTGGTGCTGGACAAGCTGGGCCTGATGGACACCCCCTTCGCGGTGATTTTGCCGGGGGTGTTTTCCGCCTTCCCGGTGTTCATCATCAAAAAGGGGTTCGACGCGGTGCCCCAAAGCCTGCTGGAGGCCGCCGCGCTGGACGGCGCGGGCCCGCTGCGCTGCTTTTTCTCGGTGGGGCTGCCGCTGGGCCTGCCCGCTATCCTGAGCGCGGCCACCCTGGGCTTCATCGAAGCGTGGAATGCCATCGAGCAGCCGATGATGTTTTTGCAGGATAAATCCAACTGGCCCCTGAGCCTCTATCTTTCCAACATCACGGTGGAGGACCTGGGCCTTGCCATGGTGGCCAGCCTGATGATGCTGGCCCCGCCGCTGCTGCTGTTCATGGTGGGGCGCAAATATCTGGAGGGAGGCATCGGCCTCTCCGCTCAAACCAACGATGGAATGTGATGGGATGAACTGTGTGAACAAAACAAAGGAACTTTTCCCGGCGGCGGCCCGCGGGGCAAAAAAGCTGGCCGCCGCCCTCTCCGGGCAGGCGGCGGGGCGCTGGGCCCTGCGCTTTTTCGCCGCCATGGTGGTGCTCACCCTGGCGGCCCGGGGCACCTCCGGCGCGGCCCTGCCCCGGGTGAGCCTCGCCACGCCTAATCGGGGCACCATCGTCCAGAAAGCCTCCGCCACCGCCGAGATAACGGCGGGGGAGAGCGGGGCGCTGGAACTGCCCGCGGGCGTGACGGTGCGCGCCGTTTACGCCGCCGCGGGCCAGCAGCTGAAAGAGGGGGACGCCATCCTTCTGCTGGACCTGGAGCAGCTGCAGGACGAGCTGGCCTCGGCAAAGGCCACCCGCTCTCAGCAGGAGGCGCAGCTGGCCCGGCTGAGCGCGTCCACCGCGCCGGACGGCAATTCTGTGACTTCGGCCCAGCAGAGCCTGGACCGGGCGAAGGAGGACTACACCCGCACCGATGAGCGCACCGCCGCGGCGGTGGATGAGGCCAAGGCAGCCCTCGTGGCGGCCCAAACGGCCCGGGACGAAGCGGCCAAAACGCTGGAAGAGCTGGAAAGCCGGACCGACCCCGCCCCCACGGAGGAAGAGCTGGCGGCGGCCCGCGGCGCGCTGGAAGAGGCCGAGACCGCCCTTTCCGGGGCAAAACAGGCGGTGGAAAGCGCCGAGACCAGCCGGGAGGACTCGATGCTCTCGGCAAAGCGCAGCGTGGAAAACGCCGAGAGCAGCCTTGCCCAGGCAAACGAGGCCTATTCCCTGGCCCAGGCCAGCGCGTCGCTGACGGCTCAGTCCAACGCCGCCGAGGCCGAAGCCCTGCGGCTGGAAAAGGAAAAGAACGATGAAAAGATCGACCTGCTCACCTCCCTTGTGGAGGCGGGCGGTCTGGTGAGCGCCCCCCGGGACGCTCTGCTCACCGTGTGCACTGTGGAGCAGGGCCAGCCCTGCCCGGAAGGGGAGTGCCTGCAGCTGGCCAAAGAGGACAGCGAGATGCTGGTGCAGTTCACGCTGCCCGCCGAACAGGCGGAGAAGATCACCACCGGGCTGTCGGTCACCGTCACCCAGGGCTCCTCCAGCGCCGAGGCCGCGGTGCGCACGGTGGAGACGGACGAGGAGAAGGAGACGGGCCTCGTCACGGCGGTGCTGGACGAAACGGCGGCGGGCTTCAAGGCGGGCACGGCCCAGGCGGAACTGGTGTTCTCCCGCACCGCCTACGACCTCTGCCTGCCGGTGTCGGCCCTTCGGCAGGACAGCCAGGGCAGCTATGTGCTGGCGGTGGAGGAGACCCAAAACGCCTTCGGCCTCTCCCTCACCGCCCTGCGGGTGCCGGTGACGGTGAAAGAGGTGGACAGCGACGGCCAGTACGCCGCGGTGGAGGGCTCCATCAGCGGCGGGGTCATCGTCTCCTCTGACCGCGCGGTCAGCCCCGGCGCGTCGGTGAGGACGGAAGAATGAGGCGGCTGGTCACGGCCCTCGCGGCGCTGGCTCTGCTGCTGCTCACCGCCGCCGGCATGAAAAGCGCGGACGCCCTGGCCGCCAACTGCCGCAGTGTCAGCCTGCGCTACAGCCAGCCCGTCGCCGCCGAAACGGCCGAGGCCGCCCGGGAAAAACAGCCGGACCTCACCTTCTGGTGTGAGAAGACCGCCACCCTCACCGCCTCCTGGCGGCAGACAGAGGCCGCCGTGCTGTATTACTGGGGGGACGCGTCCCTGGTGTGGGGCGCGGACTGTCTCTCCGGCGGCATGCCGGCCCCGCTGGACGCCGGCGGCTGCGCGGTGTCCACCGCCCTCGCGTGGCAGTTGTTCGGCAGCGAGGACGCGGTGGGGCTGACCCTTTCCCGGGAAAATACGGAGTACACTGTGCGGGGCGTGTTCGAGAGCGAGGAGCCCGTCGCCCTTCTGCCAAAGGCGGACGCTGCCTTCACGGCGGCGGAGCTGCCCGCGGAGGGGGACGCGGGTGAAGACCCGGCGGCCCGGGTGGACGCCTGCCTTGTGAAAAGCGGCCTGCCGGAGCCGGACTGGCGGCTCTACACCGCCCTGCCCGCCGTGCTGGCGCGGGGGCTGGCGTGGCTGCCGCTGGTCTTCGGGGCGGCGGTGCTGGCGGCGGCACTGGTGCGCCGGGCGGCGCGCCTTTCCTTCCCCGCAAGGGACGCGGTGTTCTTCGCCCTGCTGGGCGCGGCGGCGCTGGCGCTGCCTGCCTTCTTTTCGGTCTGGCCTTCCTGGCTCACCCCCAGCCGCTGGAGCGATTTCTCCTGGTGGAGCCAGACCGCCGGCCAGCTTTCGGAGATGGGCGAGGCCTTCCTCACCGCCCCGTGCGCGGGGCGGGACCTGGCCGTTAAAACAGGGCTTTTGGCCCAGGCGGGGCTGGCCCTGCTGCAATGCGCCCTGTGCGAAGTGCTGCGCTGCCGGTTTCGGGCGGCGGAAATGCGGCTGCCCCGAACGGTTGCCCCCGCGCAGGCGGTCTGTTATAATGAAACAGACGAAGAGGCGGCGTGCTGACCGTCTTCAATAAAACCGAATACAAGGGGGCAACGCAATGAAGCGTTTGTTGTGCATCCTGATGGCGCTGGCCATGTCGGCCAGCCTGTTCACCGCCTGCGGCGGCGATGAGACCACCACTTCCGGCGGCGAAAAAGAGCCCGCTGTGCAGGCCACGCCGGAACCCACGCCGGAACCTTACGAGGCCAACGTTCTCACCGGCTACGAAAAGGACGCGGACTATCCCGAAGGCCAGCGCATCACCGCGGTGATGGTGAACAACATCACCCAGTGCCGGCCCCAGCGGGGCCTGTCCGCGGCGGACATGCTCTTTGAGATCAAGGTGGAGGGCGGCATCACCCGCTTCATGGCCCTCTTCACCGACTACAACGCCATCCCCGACATCGGGCCCATCCGCTCCGCCCGCGACCAGTTCTTCCGGCTGGTGCTGCCCTGGCAGCCGCTCTATGTCCACGTCGGCCAGAGCGTGGTGCAAACGGAGTACATCACCAACTACAACTACGACGAGTGGAACCTGGAAGGCAAGTACGACAGCAACCTCATCTACCGTGACCGCGACCGTGTGAACTGGGCGGGCAACAGCGTGGCCACCGAGCACACCGCCTACACCAACGGCCAGCTCATCGCGGATTATGTGGAGCGCCACGATGTGGACGACCGCCGCATGTACAACTCCACCTTCTTCGACTTTGTAGACTACCGCGAGCCGGCGAAGGAGCTCACCGGCGAGCATCTGGAGGGCGGCGCCAGCCCCGACGCGGGCCGTGTGACCATCCGCCACTCCCAGGCCTACCGCACCCAGTTCGACTATGATTCCAGCCTCGGCCAGTACGCCATGGCCCAGTATTACTCCACCAAGGGCAGTTATATGGACACGGTGGACGAGAACAACGGCCAGCAGCTGATGTTCGACAATCTGGTCATCCTCTTCACCGACCTTCATGCCTATCCCGGCCACACCACCGACCTGCAGTACGCCGAGTACAGCTGGGGCGGCGTGGGCTACTACTGCTACGGCGGCAAAATCGAGCGCATCCGCTGGCAGAAGGGCACCCCGCTGGACACCTTGCGCCTTGTGGACTTCGAGACCGAAGAGCCTTTTGAGATCAACTGCGGCAAGACCTATGTGACCGTGGTGGACGAGGACGAGATCCCCGGCTTCAGCTGGGAGTCTCTGGCGACCGCCCAGGACGTGCAGGAGGCCCCCACCAGCGAGACCTTTGTGGAGACCGAAGATTAAAACAGCCTTCGCGCTTGCATCAAAAACGGCGGCAGACCCGAAAGGGCCTGCCGCCGTTTGTTTTGTCATTGCTTGGGTCAGAAAAGGGGAAAAGAACTCACCGCCCGCCGGCGGCGAATTGGCCCATGTGCACATCCAGCACCGGGCGGGGCGGCTGGATAAGCGATTCTTCCAGCTGGCATTTCCACTGCACGTTCCGGCTGATGGCGCCGTTCTCCACGCCGTCCACGTCTCGCCGCTCTGGATGGGGCAGTCGTTCTCCAGAATGTAGGAGGCAACGTTGTAGGCGTGGTTCACCACCCAGTTGGGGTCCATATCGTGAAAATGATACTGCAGGTCCGGCAGATACAGGGTGCTCATGCCCACGGTGTCCACCACCATGTCGCCGGTGCCCTCCACGTTGAAAAAGCGGGCGTTCACGCCAAAGCGGATGAAGCGGTCCAGCCCCTCGATGGGGCAGTCGCGCACCTCCTGCGCCAAAAGCAGCTTGCCGCAGTTCTGAAAGTAGAACGCCTCACAGGCGGGATAAAGCTCCGCCAGCGCCGCCAGAAAATCCATGTCCAGGTTGGCCCGGGCGTGAGCGTTCAGCGCCGCCGCCAGCATGTCCACGGCCACCACCTGCCAGCGACACTCCGCCAGCACCCGCTCCCGGTCGGGGCAGTCCCACATCTGGCTCTTCACAAAGGCGTCGATGCCCTTGCCGGTGAACTCGTTGCAGGCCATCACCATCAGCTGCACCGGGGCTTTGCTTTCTTTGAACACCGCCATGTATTCCAGGGCCTCAAAGCCCGTCATCTTGTCGTCGCGGGAATAGCAATTCACGGCCCCAACGTGCTTTTCCAGCACGGCGGTCATCACCGCCTGGTCCGGCATGGCCGGCGGCTCCTTGAACAGCAGCTGCATCAGGAACGGCCCGCCGGGCACCGGTCCCTTGTTGCCTTTCAGGTCCTGCTTGAACGCTTCGCTCATGCGCTTTTTCCCTCCGTTCGGTGTTTTGGGTCAATAGTCCATCAGGATGGGCACCTGCTGCTTTTCCACAAACAGCAGGGCCTGCCAGAAGATGGAGAAGGCGAATTTCGCCAGCGACTGGGTGTCATATTCGGTGTGCTCCTGCATGCCGGCCGCGTCGATTTTTCCGTCCGGGCCGTACACGCCGTCCGTGGGATAGCCCTCGGTCTCGCTCCAGCCAAGGATGGTGTCCTCATCGGCCTGCCAGGCCAGCGCGTTCAGCTGCTCCAGTTCCTTGCGCAGCCCGCCCGCCGTGCCGATGGCCGCCGTGTCGCCAACGGGCAGCGGCGCCTGGAACATGAAAGCGTCCGGCAGCGGCAGCCACCAGGTCGCGCCCCGGAACAGCGACCAGAAACGCTCCTGGTCGTTGGAGAGCCGTGCGATGAGGGGGTGCTCCATGAAGTCCCAGCCTTTTTTCACCGTGGGGGGCACCGGCTCGCCGTAGGTGAGGCAGGCCGCCACCAGCAGCATCGCGCCCAGCGCGTCCCAGTCGGGCTTGTCGGTGAAGTAGGGCGTTTCGTTGTCCTCCGGCCAGGGGGCATAGGGCGGCTCCTTCTTTTGGCTGATGGCCTCCAGAATGTAGTCACGCCAGCGCTCCACCGCGCTCTGGGTGTCGCAGACTTCCTCGGGGGTCAGCTCCTGTTCTGGCAGTTCCTCGCCCTCCGGGGTGATTTTGTGAAAAGCGTAGCCGTTGGCCTCCGCCCACTTCTGCACGGCGGTCTTCCAGTTGTGGCAGTAGTACCGGGTCAGCGTCCCGGCGTAGATGTCCAGTCCCATGGTCGTTCCTCCTTTTTGTTTCTCATGTCATCGGTGCCGCTCAATCCCACCAGAAATACCACACGGTGGACCGGCGCAGTTCGTCCGCCAGCGTGCCCACGGTCCACCCGCCGCCCTGGTCCACATCGGGGCAGAAAGCGCAGTGCTGTGCCGCCAGCTCCATGGCCTTTTCCGCGGGCGCGGGGGCGGCAAGCTCGAACTCCAGCGTGTCGTGGGTCAGCACCGCCGGCACCGCGCCGTATTCTTCGAACCAATGCTTTGCCGCCGCCATCAGCTGCGGCGTGTCGGGGCAGTCGTTCCAGCCGCCGAAGGGCAGGTACGCAAAGACCTCCCAGGGATTTTTCACCGGCATCTTTGCCAAAATGAGGGGCGAGGTCTTGCGGCTGAACGGGTCCCAATAGCCGCGGAAAAGGTCGTTCGCTTCGGCCTCTTCGCCATCGTCCGGCGCGCCGCTGTCCCGGTCCGGCCCGTCCTCCGCGTCCTCTTGCCTGCGCTGAGCGAGCATCTCTTCCAGCACCGCCCGGCCGTCCGCAAGGGGGGCGGCAAGGGCGTCCCGGCGGTATTGAGCCGCTTTTTCCGGGTCAAAGTCCAAATCGTCCCGGCTGCCGTGCCCCGGCCAGGTGTTCATCACAAGGCACTCCCACAGGATGTCGTCCACCTTCACCAGCATGGGCACAAAGCCCTCGCGGGCGCCTTCCTTTCTGGCCTGATGGTAGGCGTCCACGATGGGGTCGTCGTTCTCCATGGGGGCAAAGAAGGCGCACTCGCAGCCCAGATAGTCCATCATGGCCCGGGCGAGGGCTGAGGGCGGCTCGTCATTGCTGTCCGGCCTGCCGTGCCGTCCGGCCGCCTCCCGGCACTGCCGCATCACTGCGGGAGCCTCCTCGTCTCCGGGGTCCAGCTGGGCCCAGCGCTCGGCAAAGGGGATGGCCTCTTCCTCCCGCCCGGGGAGATGCCGGAACGCGCAGGCCATGTATTTGTTCCACTCGGCCTTGTCCCAGCCCTCTTTCCAGACCGCATCCAGCAGGCAGACAGCCACCGTCAGCGCGGTTTTGCGCTCGCCGGGCAAGACGTCTTTGCCCGGCTCGCCCAGAACGGCGTAGTTTTCCAGCGCCCGCGCCATTGCGCAGGCCCAGCGGCAGTCCCGCAGCTCTTCGGGCACCACGTCCAGTGCCCGGATACAACGGCTGTATTCAGTCTCGCGGTCCCAGCGGCCGATCTGCCGGTAGAAGGCCTCGGCGTTCTCCGGGGTGCAGGGGACCTCCTCCGCGGCATCGTCTTCCGCCTCCCCGGCCTCAAAGGCGTCCTGTTCCCGCTTGAGCCATACGTTGGCGGCGTCCCGGCGGAACACATGGAAGCCGGCCCAGGGCAGGTCGGTGCCGTCAAAGAATTCCTTCGCGGTGCGCAGGGCGGCGTCCAGGTCCCAGGCGATGAAGTCCACATAGCCGCAGTAAAGGCCGGTGGCGCCGCCGGTGAGGGTGAGCGCCTCCGGGCCGTCATCGTCGGTCAGCGCCTCTTCCAGCCGGTCGCGGAACCCGAAGATCTGCCGGCTGCGGTCCTTGCCGGTGAACCCTTCCAGCGGATAGCACAAAAAGCCCGCCGCCACGCCGTCGGCGTGCAGGTCGTCCATATAGCTGTCGTCCCCGTTCAGATAACCGTTCAGCACCGGCACGCAGCAGGTGGTGCCCGCCATCACGTCCATCCTCCAGCCTGCGTCCGGGTCCTTGTCGGCGGTCGCCGTATAGCCGGTGTAGTTTTCAAGGCAGAGTTCAGGGTCAGTGGAAAGGCCTGCCCCCAGCTCTTTCAGCCGGTCCGGCAGCTGGGAGAGAAGGATGGGTTCCTCCGCTTTGGGCGCTTTCAGCGCCTCGAACCTGTCGATGAGGCGGATGTGAGCCATCTCGCCCAGCGTCTGGTCGGTGAGGGTGGTGAGCATCCACCACGCCCGGCCCTCGTCCTCGTTTAGCAGAGGCAGCAGCTTTTCGCAGAAGACCGACAGGCCGAAGCTGCGCTCGTCCAGCTGTTCCGGCCAGACCTGCACGTCCTCCCCGGTGATCTCCCAGCCGTCGCCGGTGCGCAGGCCGATGCCCTGCACAGGCTGGCGGCCCACCAGGATGTTCCAGTGCTCCAGCACCGCCCCGGGCGCGTGCTTCTTAAAATAGACCAGCTCAAACAGCCGAACGACGTTGCCCTCGGGGGTGAGGATGAGCTCGTGCTTTTGGCCGTTGTAGCCCATCTCAAAGGAGATCTCTTCAAAAGCGATGTGAAGGATGCTTTCGCACTTCTCCACCAGTTCGTCGCCGCGGGTGTGGTCCTTGTCCTCGTCCATGATGCGGCGCAGGTCCGCCTCCTGCCGGGCAAAAGCCTTCCAGGCCGCGGCCGTGCGCTTTCGGAAGCTGCGCGGGAAATGGGGCAGGGAGACCTGCCGCAGGCATTCGTCGATGAACTCCTGGGTGGCCTCGTCGCCGGGGCGGGCCTTCAGCGCTTCGCGGAAACAGGGGAGGGCGCGGCCCTCCTGGTCCAGATAGAACCAGGCGTAACCCAGGCGGAAATTCCAGCAGTGGTCCCCCTCAAAGTACTCCTCATGGCGAAGCAGCAGTTCAACGGCCCGCCGCAGCATGGCGGCGCCTTCCGGCTGGTCCGGGTCCGCCAGATTGTTGTAGGCCCGGGCCAGTTCGCTGTCCATCTCCGGGGTGCGCTCTTCGTCGGGGATGGCTTCCAGCGCGTCCACGATGGCCTGGTATTTGCCGGCCTCGTTCCATCTGCTGCACTGTTCCAAAAGCTCCATGCTCTGTTCCTTCCTGCCGCGCGGCGGCACAGCCTCATTCAACCTCCCGCAGCCCCGTGTTCCCTCGCGGCGGCCGCGGCTTTTCTTCATTATAACGCGTTCACAGTCCCATAAATCGCCCTGCTGCGCGTCATGCGCGCGGCGTGGGCCGCTGGTTTCATAATTATATCATAAAACACAGTTTTTTTGCACGACGGGCGCGTATTTAACGCGGCGTTCACAAAGAAGAAGCGGCAAAGTGAAACAAATCCCACCGCCCGGAACGTAGTATAAACAGAAACGATGCGTCGAAAAGAGAGTGATGAAAATGAAAAAGAGAGGGTGGGCCGCGGCGGCCTGCGCGCTTTCGCTGCTTTTGACCTGCTGCGCCGCGCCGGCGCCCTCCGGGGCGGAGAGCGCGCCGGAGGCACAAGCGACGCCTGAGCCCCAGCGGCAGGCGTTCGACCTCCCCTTTGAGATGGTGTCCTCCCCGGACCTGACCAGCTACGGCAGCGGCACGGCGGAGGGCTTTTACTCGGTTTTTTCGAATGAGGACGGCTCCCGCAGCCTTCTTTATGTGGACTATGCCTCCGCCTCCCAGGTGTATCTCTGCGCCCAGCCCAACTGCGAGCACAACAGCGAAAGCTGCCCGGCATGGATCGCCCCCTTCAGCGGCACGGTGACTGTGGCGGCCGGCGAAAAGGAGCTGTTTCTGCTCTGCAACGGCTATGGCGGCGGGGTGCGCATCGAGCGCGCGGACCTGAACGGCGAAAACCGGCGGGAGCTGCTCTCACTGCCCGGCGGGATGATGGCGGAGAACGCTGTGGCTTCGAACGGCGGGTTTTTGGTGATCTCGGTGCAGGAGAACGTGCAGAACGATGATTCCGTTTTGCAGGAGCATCGCCTTTTGGCCGTGGATGTGAACAGCGGCGAGACCCGCTCCATCTTTTCCCTGCGGGAGCATCTGCCCGGGGAAGAACCGGAGGCCTGCTCAATGAAGTTCCTGGGCGTCACCCACGAGGGCTTTCTGGTGCAGGCCTCGGTCCAGGAAAAATACGACACCACCGGCACCGAAGAAGAAGTGTTTCAGAAGATGGACGACGCGTTCCGTACCGTCATCTGGCAGGTTCCCTTTGACGGCGCACCCCCGGCGGAACTGTTCACCTGGGGCGCGGAGGAAGGCAAGGGCATCGCCTGCGAAAACGCCTTTTTCTTTGTGGAGCTCCAGCAGGACGGCAGCTATGCGCTGAAAAAGCTGGACCGGGGCAAAGAGAGTACGCTGTGCCTCGACCTGCGCGCCCTTGCCCCCGAGCGGGACCCCGAGACTTTCCGGCTGGCGGACATGGTGCTGCGGGGCGGCGTGGAGAACAAGCTGCTGCTCAACCTGCTCACAGAGGCATACACGGCGGAAAACGGCAACATCGAGGCGGTCTACGGCGGCTTTGCGGTGGACATGGACACCGGCGAGACCGCACCGCTTTCCCTGACGAATCATTATTCCGCCACCACGGTGCCGGTGCAGGTGCTGGACGCCCACGGCCCGAAGCTGCTGGTCTTTGCGGAGATCTCCGAAACGGTGGACAAGGCGGCGAACGCGCTGGTCCACCGGCGCAGGATGGGCCTCATCGACCCGCAGGACTACCTGAACGGCCGGGTGGAGTATCAGATGATCGACAGCCTGCGGGATTTCTGAGGAAAGGAGGCGGCCTGCCGTGAAGCATAAACGGGTCTTGGCCGGCTCTGTCTGCCTTGCGGTGCTGCTGTGCGCCTGCGCCGGGCGGGAGAAAGCGCCCGCGCCGCCTGCGGGCAGCCCGGCCCCGGCGGCCACCGCCGCCCCGCTGGAACTTGTGCCGCTGCAAGACGCGGAGGGCACGGTCTACGGCGCCGCCGGGCCGGACGGGTATTACAGCGTGGTGAGCACCGCCCGGGCCGACGGTTCCCTCAACATCCGATACACCGACTATGCCTCCATGCAGACGGTGTATCTCTGCGCCCAGCCGAACTGCGCCCACGATTCCGAAAGCTGCACCAGCTATCAGCCCGGCGGCAGCGGGGTCTCCTTGATGATGGCGGGCGGGCAGCTCGTTCTTGTGTCGCCCGGCACGGGCCCCTGGGGCGAACAGCCATCGCCGCCCCGCGTTTGCGTCTGCGGCCCGGACGGTTCCCGGCGGCGGCAGGCGGCCTCTTTTGAGGCGAACCAGCAGCTGGACGGCCCTTATCTCACCGACGGCAAAAATCTTTACGCCGCTCTGCGGACCGTCCAGGCCCAAACGGCCACGGAGGAACTGGTCTGCATCGACCTTGGCTCCGGGGCGGTGTCCACCGTCCTCCCGCTGGATACCGCGCGGTCAGAGCGCGTGCGCAGTGCGGCGGGGGAGCACGTTCTGCTCATGTCTCTGGACGAGTATGACCAGAACAGCCTGGAAACCGGGCGCTCCTGTGCCTATGAGCGGGTGAACGTGAACACGCTGGAGCGGGAGACCGTGCTTGAATATTCCTCCGGCGAGGGCCGCGCGGTGGCGTTCGGCGACGCGCTCGTCTTTTATGACGCGGAGCAGAACAGTATCCTGAGCATCGACTGGCGCACCGGCCGGCGGCAGCTTCTGGCCCGGGAGGTGCTGCCTGCGGGCGCGGATATGCTGACGCTGAACCTCTGCTTTTATGACGAGGGCCGGGTCCTCTATTCCTTCGAGACGCCCGGCAGCGAAACGTACCCCGGCGGGCGGGTGTTCTTCGCCGCCGGCCTGGAGGAGACGCAAAAAACGGAATTCAGCCTTACCTATCCGGACATGGAGCGCCCGCTGCCCGTTAACCCCATTGCGAAGACGGGCGGCAGCTACTTCGTGATCGCGGGCGAGACCCTGCAGCCCCGGGAGGACCGGCGGGAGGACGGCACCCTCTTCACCGCGAACATCCCCGAGCCGGTGTATGGCAGGATACGCTGTGAGGATTTCTGGGCAGGGAGCGGCCCCATCGAAACAGCGCGGTGAACGGTCCCCGGCAAAATTTGCAGTTTGGATACAACTTGCAGATGACCCCGCGCCCCCGGCGGCGGTATCCTTGCGGCAAAGCCCGCTGATGCGGGCGGATTTCTGCGGGGCCCGTTTCCCGGGCCCGACGCGAAGGGAGCTGCTGCCATGAGAACGAACACCCCAGCAAAACGCCTTTTTGCCGCCGCCTTTGCCGCCTGCCTGCTGCTTGCGGGCTGCGCCGCATCGGGCTCCGAAGCCGAAGCCCCGGCCGCGGAAGGGGACGCCATCCGCTATTTGAGTTCCAACCTGCCTTACGGCTCGGGGAATGGAGCGGGGTATTACTACTTTGCCAAAGACGAAAACGGAAACAGCCTGCTGCGGGTCGTGGACTATGCCACGTTGCAGGACGTGCCCCTGTGCAGCCAGCCCAACTGCGCCCACGGCGGCGAGACCTGCCCCGCGTGGTTTGCCTGGGGCGGCACTGAACCGAGCGTCCTTGCCTCCGATGACGCGCTTTACATCCTGTTCCCCGGCGCCCCGTGGGACGGCTGGGCCTTCGAGACCTACGGCGAAAAAGCCCTGCCCCGCATCCTGAAGTGCAACACGGACGGCTCGGACCGGCAGGAGCTGGCCCGCTTCGGCGCGTCGGAGGCCTTCGCCTCCATGCCCGCCGCCGACGGGCAAAACCTTTACATCATCCTCACTGATTACAGTTCCGCCAGCGGACCGGTGGAAAAGATCGTGACCATCGGCCTTGCCTCCGGCGCGGTGAGCGCCGATGAGTCAGTGCAGCGGGCGGAACTGCGCATCGTGGGAGCATGGGGCCGAGAACTCATTTTGCAATCCGGTTTGGGCCGCAATTACTACGCCGCCTACAATGTGGACACAAAAGAACTCCGCGATCTGGCTTCCACCGACAGCACGGCCGTCGTGTTCGAGGGCTCGCTGTGCTTCTTGGACGAGGCCACCGGGGCCATCCGCACTGTCTCGGTGGAGGACGGCGGCGTGACCGAACTGGCCAGCGACCTGACGGAGCAAGCCTCGCCCCAATGGGCCATGCTGGCCGGCGTGACCGAACAGGGCTATGTGGTGCAGGCATCTGGAGAGGACGGATACCACAACTGGCTCGTCGACTTTGAGGGCAGGGCCGTCCGCCAGGAGCTGCAGGCGGAGAGCACCGAAGAAAGAGACCATATGCGGATGCTGGAGATCTTCGCCCGGCAGGGAGAGGCCTATCTTGTTTCGCCCAGCCGCTCCTTCCACACCGTGCTCACGCCCGGCCCGAACGGCGTCACCTACGGCGAGGACGTGGTGAACTACGCCTTTGCCCTCATCAGCGCGAAGGATTTCTGGTCGGGCACACCAAACTACCGCGCCGTGACCCGGGTGGGCTGAGCCCCGCCGCCCGGGAACAGTGCTTTCGGCAGGCAGCGAAAGCACTGCGGCGCATGGAGGGGCCGGACCTGGGAGGGATGCAGCATGAAAAAATTGCTTTCCATCTGTTTGTGCGCAGCGCTTCTGGCCGCCTGTGCCGCGGCCCCCGCATCGGGCACGTCCGCCCCGCCATCGCAAAGCCCTCAGCCGCCCGCCGCCCAAGAAGAGGCGGCGGGCGGCAGCCTGCGCTTTTCCAAAGGGGTGAGCATCCACGGCGATGAAAAGGGAACCTATTTTCCGCTGCTCACCGCGTGGGACAAGGCCGCCGTCTGCTATGCCGACTATGACACCCGTCAGGTGGTGGCCCTGTGCGCCGACCCCAACTGTGCCCACGACAGCGAGGCGTGCACCGCCTTTGTGGAGTGCCCGTCCAACAAGCCGGAAGTGGTGCCGGTGGGCGGGCAGCTGCTCTTTTTGTACCGCGGCAGCCCCGGCGTGGCCGACCATTACGGCAAGGCCGCCCTGCCCCGGCTGGAACTGCGCGGCCCCACCGGCCAGTTCATCCGCCAGCTGGCGGTGTTTGACGAGGGCTCCAGCTTTGCGGAAGAATACGCCGTGGATGACGAGGCGGTGTATCTGCTGCTGGAACAGGTGTCCGGCGAGCCCCTTTTTGTCACCAGGACCCTGGTGCGGGTGAGCCTTGCCGACGGCAGCCGCAGCGAGATCGCCTCCTTCACGCTGGAAAACTGGGTGAACTACTTTTTGGTGGGCGTCAGCGGCGGGCGGTTCGTCATGAAACGCATCACGGCGGACACCAGTGCGCCGGACCCCGTCAAGACCCAGCGGCACGAACTGTTCCTGGTGGACAGGCAGGGCCGCGTGGAGCCGCCCTTCAAAAGCTGGACGCAGGGCGCGGGCATGCAGTCCGGTGTGGACGGCCGGCTTTTCTATCTGGAACAGGGCACGCTGACCTGCCTTGGCCCGGAGCTGGAAAAGGCGCTCGTCGTCCAAAACGACGCCTTCCAGCCCGATATGGTGAGTTTTCTGGCCTGCCCGGAACCCTGGCTGCTGCTGAACTCCCTGGCGCACCGCAGCGCGGCCTACGACGCGCCCATCCATTACGCCGTGGACCTGGAAACAGGGGAGGTGCGGGAGCTGGCGGCCGTCACCGCTCTCGGGCAGGACAGCCAGTTCGTGTTCCTGGGTGCAAGCAGCGAAGCGCTGTTCGGCAGCTATTTCGACGAGCAGGGCACGCAGCAGTTCGCCTCCATCTCCCGGCAGGACCTGTGGGAGGGCAGCGCAAACTGGCAGGTGTTCACCCAGTCCGTGGGCTGAGCGCCCCGGCGGAATTTACAGTTTCGATACGCAAAGCATACACCCCCATGGTAGAGACCCCTCTCGGCTCCGTGCTATACTGAACCCGCAAAAGGGGAAAAGGAACGCTTTCCTGCGCCCGCGCCCCGAAAAAGGAGGTCTTTGCACCATGAAAAAACACATTCTGCCCCTGGGCCTTGCGGCCTGCCTGCTGCTGGCCGCCTGCGGCCAAACGGCGCCTTCCGCGCCGTCCGTGCCTGCCGCCTCAAGCGCCCAAAGCGCCTCGGCCGGTGTTGAGACACAGGCCGGGGAGCTGGAGTACCTCTCCGCCTCGCCGGACAACATCGGCTACGGCGCCGAGGGAGACCAGGGCTTTTATTACATCCAGGACAGCATCGACCGCGCCAACCTGCACTTCATCGACGCGGCAAGCGGCCAGGACATCGTGCTCTGCTCAAACCCCAGCTGCACCCACGATTCGGACGCCTGCCCGGCGTGTTTTACCGGCAGTCCTTATCTGGCCTTCACCGGCGGCAAGCTGTTTTTGCTGTTTGATGTCAGCGGTTCCGGCGAAGAGCCCGGCCACGTGGACGTGGTGGAGCCGGACGGTTCCGGCCGGCGCACGGTCTACACCTTCGCGCTGAACCAGTCCCTTGGCGGCAGCGTTGCCGGCGACGGCAAAAATCTCTACTTCCTGCTTGCCACCTATGAGGGCGATTCCCCCGCCATGTCGCTGGTCCGGCTGGATCTTGCCGAGGGCAGCCTGACCGAGCTGTGCAAGGTGGACAACAGCACCTTTTTGATGGGTGTGGCCTGCGGCAAGCTGATGCTCAAGACCATCGGCGGCGAGAGCGGCACCGGCGGCTCCCCGGACGATTTCTACACCCAGCGCCACACCCTGAAAGCGGTGGACCCCGCCACCGGCGAGGTGACCCCCGTGCTGGAGTGGACGCAGGATGAATACTGGGAGCTGGTGGCCGACGATTCCCTCTATCTGCTCAGCGCCCCGGAGGGCAAACTCCATCTGACGGTGCGGGACCTGGCCACGGGCAGCGACACCGACTATGACCTGCCGCTGGAAACAAAAGAGGACGGTTATGCCATGTCCCTCTCTGCGCGCAACGGGGTCTTCATGTTCAGCCTCTTCAACCCCGGCGAGAGCAGCGGCAGCGGCATTCAGCGCTGGGCCTGCACCCTGGAAACGGGCGAGACGCAGGAGCTGAAACTCTACGACCCGGTGCGCGGCTATCCCTTCCAGGTGATGGGCGAGGCGGGCGACAAGCTGGTGGTGCAGGTGCCCCGATACAGCGGAGACGATATTTACAGCTTCCAGCAATACGATTATGTGGTGTGCAGCTGGCAGGACTATCTGAACTCTCAGCTGCCCGAATAAGCGGCTTTTCAAAAACAAGGAGGTGCGCTGTGAAACACCGTGCATTTGCCGCCGCTCTTGCGGCCTGCCTGCTTCTGGCGGGCTGCGGCGGAGAGCATTCTTCCGCCCCGGCGGGCTCTGACGGGCCTGCCGCCCTGGAAACGGTGGACGACCGGCTGACCTATGTCTCCCGCAGCCCGATCAGCATCGGCTTCGGGGCCGAAGGGGACGCAGGCTTCTATTACACCGACATGTCCGAAGACTATTCCCATGGCAACATCCATTTTATCGACAAGGAAAGCCATCAGGACGTGATTTTGTGTTCCAACCCCGGCTGCGCCCACGACACCGACGCCTGCCCCGCATATCTGGGCAACAGGCGGCCTGAGCTTGCCTGGACGGGCGGCAAGGTGGTGCTGTTCTATCAGGGAATGGATACCGACGAGACCAAGGTGCTCCCTCACATCGACGTGATGAACCCCGACGGCTCGGACCGGCACAAGGTCTGCGACCTTGAAGCAAACCAGGAGTACAACGGCGGCGTTGCCGCCAGCGGCGACAGCCTCTATTTCCTTCTCAGCACCTATGAGGCCAACGGTTACAGCACGGAACTTGTGCGTCTGAATCTGACCAGCGGAAGCCTTGTCACCGTCTGCAAGGTGGAAAAAACCACATTCCTGATGGGTGTGGCCTGCGGTCAGCTGATCGTCAAACACTTCGGAATGCCGGAAGGGGAAAGCCAGCTTTCCGACATCAGCGAACAGCGCCACATCCTCACGGCCATCGACCCCACCACCGGCGCGAAAAGCACCGTGGCGGAATGGAAACAGGACGAAGGCTGGGAAGTGATCGCCGACGACAAGCTGTTTTTGTTCAGCATGCCAAACGATGTGCTCCACCTGACGGTGCGGGACCTCGCCACCGGCGAGGAGAACGAATACGACCTGGGCATCGAAGTGGAAGAACCGAAGAATATCGTGAATCAGACATACCATAACGGCACCCTGCTGTTTGACCTGCTCTCCGGTTATACGGAAGAGGATGAACTCATCAGCAAGTATCTGGCCTTCACCCCCGAGACCCAGGACCTGCGGGAGATAAAACTCTGCGACCCGGTGCGGGGCTACCCCATCCTCATCGAAGGAGAACTGGGGGACGGGGTCATTCTTCAGGTGCCCCAGTACAGCGGCACGGACATTTCCAGCTTTGAACGCGATCGGCTCGTGTATTGCAGTTGGGAGGATTATCTGAATTCCCGGCTGCCCGAATAAACAAAACACAGGAGGCCCGCCATGGAAACGAACGCCCCGGCTTTGCAGGTGAAGGAACTGAAAAAGAGCTATGCGCTGCCGGGGCGGTTCGGCCGCCCGGCGGGCAAAAAGCAGGCGCTGGCCGGGGTGAGCTTCACCCTCGGGCCCGGGCTTTACGGCCTGCTGGGCCCCAACGGGGCGGGCAAATCCACCCTCATCAACATCATCACCGGCGGCCTCGCGCAGGATGGCGGTTCGGTGCTCTGGTGCGGCAAAAGCGCCCGTGCGCTGGACGTCAGCTTCCGCCGCGCGCTGGGCTTCATGCCCCAGCAGCAGGGCCTTTACGACAGCTACACCGGCCGCCGCTTTCTGGCCTATCTCTGCGCTTTGAAAGAAATACCGGCCAAAGAGACGGCCGCCCAGGTGGAGCGGGTGGCGGAATGGGTGAACCTTTCAAACGAGCTGGATAAGCGCCTCGCCGCCTACTCCGGCGGCATGAAGCAGCGGCTCCTTTTGGCCAGCGCCCTGCTGGGCGAGCCGAAGCTGCTCATCCTGGACGAGCCCACCGCCGGCCTTGACCCCAAGGAGCGGGTGCGCCTGCGCCAGCTTTTGGCCAAACTTGCCCAGGACCGCATCATCCTGGTGGCCACCCATGTGGTCAGCGATGTGGAAACGGTGGCAAAGGAAATTCTTCTGCTGAAAGACGGCCGGCTGGTGGCCCAGGCCCCGGTGGCTTCGCTGGTGGAGCAATACGCCCCCGGCGGCAGCCTGGAGGACGTGTATCTCCATGTCTTTGGGGAGGAGGGCGGCGCATGAGGCTCCTTCTTGCGGAACTGCGCAAGGTCTGGGGCCGGCGGGTCACGGCCCTCTGCCTTGCGGTGCTGGCGGGTGCGAACCTGTTTTTGCTCTACACCGGCACCAAACCCGGCGCGAACGCCGTCCCCGCCTCGGCCTGGCGGGCCGTGGGGCGGGACCTGCGGGGCCTTTCCACCGCCCAGCAGCAGGCCCTCATCAACGAAAAGCTGGACACCGCCAAGGGCGTCTATCAGGTGGGGCAGCTGCTCTATGACTATGCCCTGAACGCCCAGTACGGCTATATGTCCGACCCGCACACCCAGTTCCCCGAACTCTTTGAACAATACGAGCAGATTTACCAGGACAAGAGTTACACCCTCTACACCGAGAACCTGAGCCAGGAGGTGAACTTTCTCACCTCCGTCAAGGCGGAGCTGGACACAGTGGCCGGCTACCCGCAGTTTCTGGAGGATGTACAGGCCAAGGCAAAGCAGCTTTCCGGCATCTCTATCTTTCAGAACTCCCAGAGCGGCTACGACCTGGAAAACATCGGCAAGACCGCCGCGGTCTACGCCGGCATGGGCGATGTTCAGATAAACTACGCGCCCCAAAAGGGCCTTTACACCGCCCTGGACTATCCCTTCACCGACCTCATCCTGCTGGCGGCCATGCTGCTGCTGGCAAGTCTTTTGGTGCGCGCCGAACGGGACAGTGGCATGCTGGCCTTCGTGCGCACCACCCCCGGCGGACGGTTGAAAACGGCGACGGCAAAGCTGGCGGCATTGGCGCTCAGCCTGCTGGCGGTACTGGTGCTGCTCTACGGGGTGAACCTGGCCTATTGCCAGCTCACCTTCGGCCTGGGTCCCCTTGACCGCAACATCCAAAGTGTGCCCGCCCTCATGCGCTGCACCATGCGCATCACCGTGGGGCAGTATCTGGGGCTGTTTTTGCTGGCCAAGTGGGCGGGGGCCTTTGTGATGGGCCTTTGGGTCATGCTGGCCGCGCTGGTCTGCCGCCGGGCGGCTACGGGCTGGTGCGCCGGGCTGGCGCTGCCCGCGGCCCAGTGGCTCATCCGCCAAGCTATACCCGCCACCAGCCGTCTGAACGTGGTGAAATACGCGAACCTGGCAAGCCTGTTGCGCA
Organism: Candidatus Allofournierella excrementavium; assembly: GCF_048526665.1. Taxonomy (NCBI): domain Bacteria; kingdom Bacillati; phylum Bacillota; class Clostridia; order Eubacteriales; family Oscillospiraceae; genus Allofournierella; species Candidatus Allofournierella excrementavium. Next base: position 45,613 of record NZ_DBGFPE010000007.1, on the reverse strand, counting down.
CCAATGAACTTTTGGGCAATTACCGGAACCTTTATTGGTTCGACCATCCCGTCCCACTGCCGCTGGTGGAGTGGACCGCTGCGGCGCTGTGGTGCGCCGCGCTGCTGGCCGCTTTCTGCCTTGTGTTCTGCCGGGCGGCGCTGCTGCCCGCCCCCGCCTTCGCGGGCCTGCGGCTGGGCAGACCCCGCACCCGCCCCACCACCGTCTGGCGGCAGGAGGCGCGCAAGCTGGCCCTCGGCTGCGGCGCGCTGGCGGTGCTGGCCGTCTTTGCCGGGTATCAGGCATGGCAGACCGCCGAGGCCCAGAGTTTCATCGACGCGGATGAGATCTATTATCAGTACTACATGACCCACATCTCCGGCCCCTACGATCAGGAGGCCTACCAATGGCTGCAGGCGCAGAACGAAGAGTTCGAACCCATCCGGCGGCTGGAGCGGGCGCTGCAGGCAGGGGAGATAACGTCGGAAGAGTACCAGATGCAGATGGGCGCCTACTACGGCCTCAACCAGAAAAAACAGGTGTTCGACCGCATCGTTTACGGCAATCTGCCCTATCTCAAAGAGAACCCCGGCGCCCAGCTGGTGTATGAGAGCGGCTGGGAAGAACTGTTCTGCTTCACAGGCGACGACGACCTGCGGGACGCCCTCGTGGCCGGCCTTCTGGCCAGCGTCTGCTTTGCGGGTCTGTTCGCCTTCGAGCACCGTGGCGGCATGAAGCGGGTGGTGATGGCCACCCCTCTGGGCCGCCGCAAAACGGTGGACGCAAAGCTGCTGGCCTCCGGCTGTGCGGCGGCGCTGCTGTGGGCGCTGGTGGGCCTGCCGCGGCTCATCGTGGTCCTGCGGGACTACGGCCTGCCTGCCCCCTTCGCCCCGGCCATGAGCCTTTCCGATTATCTCCATCTGCCCGGCTGGCTGCCTCTTGCCGGGGTGCTGGCGCTGGCCGGGCTTGCCCGCCTTGCGGCGGTGCTGTGCATGGCGGCGGTCACCCTCTGGCTCTCGGAAGTTTTGGGCAGCGCCCTCAGCGCCATGTTCCTCTCGGCCCTTGTCTTCTGCCTGCCGCCCATGCTGGCTTTGAGCGGCCTGTGGCCTCTGCGCTGGGTGGGGGCGTACCCGCTGTTCCATCTGGCAGAACTGCTGCGCCGCCCCGGCGACGGCGCGGCGGGCCTCATCCTTCTCGGCCTGGCCGCGGCGGTCTGCTGGCTGTGTGTGGACCGGCTGCGGGCCCGGTGGGAATGAAAAACCACGAAACGCGCGCTTGCGGCGGCTGTCTGCGCGCGGCCCCGAAAAGACCTGAAAACCTTGTTTTGAAAAAGGAATACAGCTTACAATGAAAAAAAGAATGACGCCCGCGCTGGCGGGCCTTGCCCTTTCGCTCCTCCTCCTCTTTTCCGCCTGCGGCGGGCAGGATGCGCCCGCGCAGAGCGGCCTGCAGCCCGAGCCCCAAAGCCAGCCTCAGGCCTCTGCACCGGCGGCGTCGCCCATCCGCTTCCTCGGCAAGCGGGACGATGCGGCGGCAGGCGCCCAGGGCGTGTACTACCTGGGCAGCAGTTCGCCCAACGTGGTGCATTACTACGAAGAGGCCAGCGGCCAGTCGGTGCCGCTGTGCGCCCGGCCCGAGTGCCCCCACACCGACGACAGCTGCACCGCCTGGGCCCCGGGCATGCTCTATCTGCTGCTGGACGAGCAGAACCCGGCGCAGCCCCTTTATCTCTATTCCTCCACCGAGGACCCGTCGGGCAAGCAGTACCCCGTCGTGCGGCTCTACCGCATGAGCCCCAGCGGCGCGGACCGCACCCTCTGCATGGAGTACCAAAACGGTTTGGTGGACTTGCAGATGGCGGCCAGCGATGAATTCGTCTACTTCCTCAGTTCCGAGGTGGACCCCGCCACCCAAAGCAGCGTGAAGTGCCTGTATCAGGCGCGCCTTTCGGACGGAACGCTGGAAAAGCTGAAACAGTACGACCAGCCCACCATCCTGCTGGGGGCCTACGACCAAAAATTGGTGCTGGAGCACAACAACGACTCCTACCTCAGCGCGGTGGCGGATGTTTTTGAGGTGGACGTGACCACCGGCCAGGAGACTCAGCTGTTCCACTATGAGGCCAGCGGCGAGATGGCGGATGAATACAACCCCGCGCCCCACGCCGTCGCCTTCTCCCACCAGCAGTATCTCTATATCCTGGAGCCCGCGGGCGGGCGCACCGCACAGCTGAGCCGCCGCGACCTGCGCACCGGCGAGGAACAGACGGTGGCAGAAAGCGTGCCCTATTACGGCAGCCAAGTGGCGGAGGACGGCTGTTTTCTGGACGGCAAACTCCTGCTCACCTGCTCCGAAAACACGGGCGACGGAATGAAAGGCAGCACCTTCGCCATCGACCTGGAAAGCGGCAGCTGCCAGGAGGTCACCTTGTGCAACGGCTACGGCGTGCCCTACGAGGTGGCCGGCGAGACGGAGCAGCACTTCATCATTCCCCTGGGCGAGAGCCTGCGCACCGCCAAGGTGACAGGCCCCACCGGGGTGGAGGAGACCAGCTCCTACTACGCCACCGACTTCTACCTTTTGAAAAAGGCGGATTACTACGCCAGCGCCGACAATCGCACGCCCCTGCAGTGAAGCCGTTGCAACCGTGCGCCGCCCGTGATAAGATGAAGAAAAGAAAACGCAGAATCGTTTCGCCCAAAGGCGCCGCGTGTGCGGCGTCTTTGTGTGCTTTTTTGAAAGGAGGCACGCTCATGATCACGCAGAGACCCACCGAAGAGATGATCGCCCAATGGAAGGCGGTCTGGCGGGAGAACAAGGACCGGCTTTCCCCCAACCGAAAGACCGGCGCGCAGGTGCTGGAATACCTGCAAAAACACTATCCGCTCACCGAACTGTCCGACCCCGAAGCGTTAAAGGCCATCGCCTGCGACGTGACCATGAACGAGTATTGGGCCGAAAAGCTGCCCGCAGGCGCGGCCCCCGAGCCCCGGGCCTTTTATCTTGAAAACGAAGGGGCGGGCAGGCGGTTCTATCTGCCCGAAAACCGGGACGACCCCGAACTCTGGGGCGGCAGTGTGGAGCGTATCTTTGTGGGGGTAGACCTTGCCAGCGGCTTTTACATGGTGGAGGGCAGCACCCTGCTTTGGGATGAACTGCGCGCTTTTCAGGGCCTGGACGAAAAGGACCTGCAGAACTTCGTCATGGTGGTACAGTACCTCGAAGCGCAAGAGAGAATGAACAGGACGGGGGGCAGCCCTCTGACCTGAAAGCAAAAATGAGGAGGCGGGAGGATGCGGCCCCGGAAACTTCTCTGCCAAATGAGCCCGGCGGGCTATTGGCTCTCCCTTCGCAAGGAGTACCTGCTTCGGGACGCAAAGACCCTGTTCAGCGGCCAGCGGTACGCCCGGCGGCGGGACCCCGAGCCCCTGCCCTGCATCGTGAAAGGGCACACCTCGCCCTTGCTGCGGCGGCTGCACGGGGTGGATATGGAACTGCAAAAGGGCAAGGTGCAAAACCTTGCCCTGGCGGCAGCGCGGCTGAACGGCGTCATCATCCGGCCGGGGGAGACCTTCTCCTTCTGGGGCCTCATCGGCCATCCCACCCGCAAACAGGGCTACACCGACGGCCTTGTCATCGCGGGCACCCGGATGAAGCCGGGCCTTGCGGGCGGGCTCTGCCAGCTGGCGAACATGACCCACTGGCTGGTGCTCAACAGCCCCCTCACGGTCACCGAGCTGCACCATCACTCCGACGCGCTGTTCCCCGACGACCGGCGGACCGTGCCCTTCGGCACCGGCACCTCGGTGTTTTACAAAAACGTGGACTATCAGTTCAAAAACACCACTGACCGGCCGGTGCAGCTGCTCTTCTGGCTCACCGACACCGACCTGTGCGGCGAGTTGCGCACCACCGAGCCATTCCCGCACCGCTACCGCATCCTGGAGCGGGACAGCCACTTTCGCAAGGAGGCGGACGGGTGGTACCGGGTGAGCCGGGTCTACCGGCGGGTCATCGACCGCCAAACCGGGCAGCTTCTGGCCGAAGAGTTGGTGCTGGACAACCACTCCCGCGTGATGTACGACCCGGCCCTCATCCCGCCGGACCAGATCCGGCAGGACCTTTGAGGGGAGGGGAAAAACATGCTTTTGGACGCCATTGCCCGGCACGCTTCGCAAACGCCCGAACGCCCTGCCTATCAAAACCGCACCCAGACCCTCACCTACGGCCAGCTTTGGCGCGCCGCCCGCGCCCTGGCCGTCCGCCTGCGGGCGGGAACGGGGCCTGTTCTCGTCTGCGGCGAAAAAGAGGCGGGCATGCCCGTCTGCTTCCTCGGCTGCCTGATGGCGGGCAGGCCCTGGCTGCCCGTGGACCCGCAGCAGCCGGCGGAGCGTCTTTTGAAGATACGCCGCCTGTCCGGGGCCGCCGACGTTCTCTGCTGCGGCAGCCACCCGGCGGCAGCGGCGCTGGGGGCGGTGCAGGCCGAACCGCTGTTCGGTGCGGAGAAACTGCTGGACCCCGCGCAGTTCGCTGTAAATCCCGCCCGGGACGCCTACTGGATGTTCACCTCCGGCAGCACCGGCGCGCCCAAGGGGGTGCGCATCCCTCTCTCGGCGCTGGAAAACTTTGTGGAGTGGATGCTCGGTCTCCCGGCGGTGGCGGCGTGCGGGGCAGGGGTGAACGTCAATCAGGCGCGCTTTTCCTTCGACCTCTCGGTGGCGGATCTCTGGCCCACCTTCGCCGCGGGCGGCACGGTCCGGGCGCTGGAAGGGGCGGAACAGGGGGACCTGCCTGCCCTGTACGAAGCACTGGGGCGCAGCGGCGCGCGGCGGCTGGTCTGCACGCCCTCCTTCGCACGGCTGTGCCTGTGCGACGCGGCCTTCTGCAAAGACCTTCTGCCGCACCTTGAGACCGTTTTTTTCTGCGGCGAGACCCTTGCGCCCCGCACCGTCAGGACCCTGGAAAAGCGCTTTGAGGGCCTGCGCATCCTCAACGCCTACGGCCCCACCGAGGCGGCCTGCGCCGTCACGGCGGTGGAGGTGCAGGGCAGGGAAGGGACGCTGCCGGTAGGCCGGGTGGCCGATGCGGCCAGCCGCCTTTTGATTTTGGACGAACAGGGCAGGCCGCGGCCCGAGGGCCTGCCCGGCGAGATCGCCATTGCCGGGCCCAGCGTGGGCAGCGGCTACATCGGCGGCGAAGCGGGCGGCTTCGGCACGCTCGCCGGGCAAAAAGTTTACCGCACCGGGGACGAAGGCGTCATCCGGGACGGCCTTTTGTGGCACCTTGGCCGGCGGGACCGCCAGATCAAATACAAGGGCTACCGCATCGAGCCGGGGGAGGTGGAGGCCGCCATCCTCGCCTGGGACGAGGTGCGGGCGGCGGCGGTGCTGCCCCTTCGGTCGGGCGGCGAAGTGCGGGGCCTTGCCGCGGCGGTGGAGTGGGAAAAGAACCCCCCGGACCCCGCGGAATGTTCGGCCCGCCTGCGCCACACCCTGCCGGAGTATATGCTGCCCCGGCGCTGGCGCGCGGTGGAGCGCATGCCGGTGAACGAGCGGGGCAAATGCGATTTTGCCGCGCTGGAAAGGATGTTGGAAGATGAATGAAACGCAGTTTGAAAACCAGGTGCGCCGCCTGCTGGCCGAGGCCTGCGGCAGTGCCGCCGCGCTGCGGGAGGGCGTTGACCTGCTGGAGAGCGGCCTGCTGGACAGTCTGGCCTTCATCACCCTGCTGGACGGCCTGGAGGACATGGGCGTGGAGATTCAGCCCACCCAGGTGGAGCGGGAGTCCTTTCGCACGGCGGCCGGCATTGTGGAATTGTGCAAAACCTTTGCGCGAGAGGCGGGCGTTGTGGTATAATGAGCCGCGGGCGGCCGGGCTGCTCAAGAGAAGAAAAGAGGAGTGAGAGCCGTGAACGCCGCTTCGGGAACAAAAGTGAAAAACCTTGCCCTTGCGGGCCTGTGCACCGCCTTCATGGCGGTGGTGGCCCCCTTGAGCATCCCCATCGGGCCCATCAGCCTGACGCTGAGCGTGCTGGGGGTGTTTTTCGCCGGGGCGATGCTCACCCCCGGCTGGGCGGCGGCCTCCATCCTTGCCTATATCTGCATCGGCGCGGTGGGCCTGCCGGTGTTCGCCAACATGGCCGCCGGCGTGCAGGTGCTCACCGGCATGACCGCCGGTTTTCTCTGGGCCTACCCGCTGATGGCGGCGCTGCTGGCCGCCGTCTGCCGCCGCACACAGCGCATGGCCCTGCGCCTTGCGGGGGTGCTGACAGGCCAGCTGGTCTGCTACGCCCTGGGTACCCTCTGGTTCATGTTCGTCAGCGGCATGGGCCTCTGGGCCAGCCTGACGGTGTGCGTGCTGCCTTTCATCCTCCCGGACTTTTTGAAGGGCCTAGGCGCGCTGGCGCTGGCCGGCGCTATCCGCCGCAGGCTGAAACTGTGAAACAGGCATAAAGAGGGCCGCCCCCGCGGGGGCGGCCCTCTTTTGTTCAAAACATGTAAGGATAAAGCGGGCTGTGGAACTCGTCCACCCGCCAGCCGTTTTCGGTGTTCACAAGGCGGATGGTGAACTCCCGGGTGCTGTCGAAGCCGCCGTCCGCCCGCCGGGTGAGAAACTCGGTGTCCGTTTCCTCCGTGCCCTGCTCGATGTAGTGCCCGATGAGGGTGAAGGTCACTGCGTCGTCCCCGGCGCTTTCAAGGCGGTAGGCATCGGGGCATTCGGCGTAGTCGATGGCGCCGCCCATGCCGCCCGCCAGGGCCGCCAGCTTGCCGTCCACCGGGCGAAAGCGCTGGTCAAAATCCAGCTGTTCCAGACAGCTCTCGGTGAAGACGCCCAGCATCCGGGCGCGGAAGTCCTCGTAGTTTTCGTCCTCCCCGGTGATGAGCAGGTAGCTCTGGCCCCCCAGCTGCACTTCACCGCCCGCGGCGTTTCCCTCCCGGTTCATCAGGTTGGAGGGGTCCGCCAGCCAGGTCACCGTCTCCTGCGCACGGGCAAAGACGTTTTGCTGCTCTTCGCTCAAAAAGAAAAGGTCGGCTGCCGGCTCGGCAGGAACGGATGAAGCGCTTTCCGGCCGGCCCTGGATGGGGGCCACGTCCCCGTAGGCCTGGGACGAGGCGCCGCCCTCCATCTCCGGCAGCTCCACCGTTGCCAGCGAATAGAGAAAAAACGCCGCCGCGGCCAGCACCGCAACCGTCAGAACGAGAAGAAATCTTTTCATCGTGCCATCGCTCCCTTTCAAAGGGCGGCGCTCTGCGCCCCTGCCCCAGGCAAGTATACCATGGGCGGGGCCCCCTTTCACTCATGGGGCGGCAAACAAGTTGTATAAAAACTGTAAACAGGGCGGGCCTTACGGGCCCGCCCTGCATCGCTTTTGATTCAAATGCCGCTGTCGCCGTAGTTCGCCAGCACCCGGGCGCTGGGGTCGTCCACTTTGCAGCCCTCCCAGTCGGGGTTGGGCATCCAGAACCCGGGGATCATCCGCGCCCTGCCGGGATAAAACCGCTCGAACAGTTCCCGATAGAGCAGGCTCTCCTTGGTGAAGGGCGGGCAGTAGTCGTATTTTGCCCGACGCGCCCGGAACTCCTCGTCGGTGTAAAGCGCCTCGGCGTATTCTTTCAGATCGTCCACCATGCTGTGGCCCACCGCGTCGCTGAAGGCGGCTTTCTCTCGCCAGAGGATGTGCTCCGGCAGAAGGCCCTCGCCCTCAAAGGCCTTACGCAGGAGGTACTTGCCCTTGCCGTAGGTGTTCAGCTTGCGGGCCGGGTCGATGGACATCACATAGCGCACGAAGTCCAGATCGCCAAAGGGCACCCGTGCCTCCAGGCTGTTGGCGGCAAGGCAGCGGTCCGCCCGCAGCACGTCGTAGCAGAAAAGCTCCCGGATGCGCTTGGCCGCCTCCTTCTGGAACTCGGCGGCGCTGGGGGCAAAGTCGGTGTATTTGTAGCCGAACAGTTCGTCGGAAATTTCGCCCGTCAAAAGCACCTTGATGTCGGTGCTTTCATGGATGGTCTTGCAGACGAGGTACATGCCCACGCTGGCGCGGATGGTGGTGATGTCCCAGGTGGCCAGCGCCTGCACCACCTGGGGCAGGGCCTCCAGCACCTGCTCTTTTGTCATGATGACCTCGGTGTGGTCCGCGCCGATGAAATCCGCCACGTCCCGGGCGTACTTCAAATCGATGGCGTCGCCCTCCATGCCGATGGCGAAGGTGCGGATGGGCTTCTGCAGCTTTTTGACCGCGATGGCGCACACCAGGCTGGAATCCAGCCCGCCGGAGAGCAGAAAGCCCAGGGGCGCGTCGGCGTCCAGCCGCTTTTCCACCCCGGCCACCAGCTTCTCGCGAATGTTGCGGCACACCTCTTCCAGCGGCGCGTGGACGTAGCCGTGCACGGCGGCAATGTCCTCATACTGCACAAAACGGCCGTCCTTGTAATAGTGGCCGGGCGGGAAGGGGCGCACCGCATCCACCCAGCCCTCCAGTTCGGCGGCCTCGCTGGCAAAGGCGATGGTCCCGCCGCCCACGGGATAGCCGTAGAACAGCGGCCGGATGCCGATGGGGTCCCGGGCAGCGATGAGGCTGCCGCTGGCCCCGTCGTAGAGCACGCAGGCGAACTCCGCGTCCAGATGGGCAAACATCTCACAGCCGTATTCCCGCCACAGGGGCAGCAGCACCTCGCAGTCGGACCCGCTCTTGAAGGTGTAGCCGCGCTGTGCCAGTTCTTCTTTCAGACGGCGGAACCCGTACACCTCGCCGTTGCACACCACCCAGCTGCCCTCCTGCTCAAAGGGCTGCATCCCCTCGGGCGAAAGCCCCATGATGGCAAGGCGGGCAAAGCCCAGATACCCGAAGGGCGTCTCCACCACTTTATAGTCGTCCGGCCCGCGCCGCCGGCTGCGCAAAAGATATTCCTGCAAGCGATTGGGGCCGATGTCGTGGCCCGCGTAGCACAGGATGGTACACATTCCTTTCTCCCCCTCGTTCCAAAATTCGCGCCGCCCTCACAGATTGCTGTAACCCATCAGGGAGGCGTCCGCCGCCCGGGCCGCGCCCATGCCCTCGGCGATGGCCCACACCACCAGCGAGGGCCCGCGGCGGATATCCCCCGCGGCAAACACCCGGGGCATGCTTGTGGCATAGCCTTCGCCTTCCGCGGCCACAACGCCGCGCCCGGTGAGCGCCGCGCCGAAGCCGGCGGGCAGATATTCCTCACAGCCAACAAAGCCCGCGGCGATGAGCACCAGCTCGGCAGGCAGCACCTCTTCGCTGCCCGCAATCGGCACCATCATCGTGCGGCCGTTTTCGCCCGGGCGCGCCTCCAGCTTCTGCACCACCGCGCCGCACACCCGGCCGCGCTTGTCGGCCTTGAAGGCGGACACGGTGGTCTGATAGCGCCGGGGGTCGGCCCCGAACAGGGCGATGGCCTCCTGCTGGCCGTAGTCGGTCTTGCGCACCTTCGGCCACTGGGGCCAGGGATTGTCCGCCGTGCGCGCAAGGGGCGGCTCGGGCATCATTTCCAGCTGGGTCACGCTCTTCGCGCCCAGGCGCAGGGCGGTGGCCACGCAGTCGTTGCCGGTGTCGCCGCCGCCCACCACCAGCACGTTTTTGCCCTCGGCCAGTTTGTGGGGCGGCTTTTGAAAATCCGAGTCCAGCAGCGCCTTGGTCACCTGGCCGAGAAAATCCACCGCGAAGAGGATGCCCTTTGCCTCCCGGCCGGGCACCGCCAGGTCCCGGGGCCTGCCCGCGCCGCCCGCCAGCACCACCCGGTCAAACTTTGCCAGCAGTTCTTCGCCGGTCACGTCCCGGCCCACGTCGGTGCTGCAGACGAAGGCCACGCCCGCCTCTTCCATCAGGCGGATGCGCCGGTCCAGCACGGCCTTGTCCAGCTTCATGTTGGGGATGCCATAGCGCAGAAGGCCGCCGGGGCGGTCCGCCTTTTCGAACACCGTGACGCTGTGGCCGCGGCGGTTCAGCTGCCATGCGGCGGCAAGGCCCGCGGGCCCGCTGCCCACCACCGCCACCGTTTTGCCGGTGCGCACGGCGGGGGGCGCGGCGTTCACAAGCCCGTGGGAAAAGGCGTACTCCGCCACCTGAAGCTCGTTTTCGTGGGTGCACACCGCCCCTTCCTGCCGCGCGCAGGTGCAGGCCGCCTCACACAGGGCGGGGCACACCCGGCCGGTGAACTCCGGCAGGCAGTTGGTGCGCTCCAGCCGCCGCCAGGCCTGCTCCCAGTTGCCGTGAAAAACAAGGTCGTTCATCTCGGGGATGAGGTTGTGCAGCGGGCAGCCGGCGGTCATGCCCGCCAGGGTCACGCCCGCCTGGCAGAAGGGCACGCCGCAGTCCATGCAGCGGGCCGCCTGCTGTGCCTGGGCGGCGGGGGAGAGGGGGCGGTGAAACTCCCGAAAATTGCCCAGCCGCTCCAGCGGCGGCACAACGGGCCCCTCCTGCCGCGGATATTCCAAAAAACCGGTGGTTTTGCCCATGACCGATCCTCCTTTTATTTCTCGGCCAGACTGGCGTAGAACGCCTCGATCTGGGCCTGCTCGGGGGTCACGCCCTGCTCCTCGAACTGGGAGGCGAGCTGGACCAGCCGCTTGTAGTCGTTGGGAATGATCTTTTTGAACCGGGGCAGATACTCGCTGAAGGCGGCCAGGATGCGCCGGCCCTTGGGCGAGCCGGTGTGCTGCACATGGGCGTCGATGAGGCGGTAAAGCTCCTCCCGGTCGAACTTGCTCTCCACCTTTTCCATGCTCACCATGGCCTTGTTCAGGTTGCGGTAGAGGGTACTCTCCTCGTCCAGCACATAGGCCACGCCGCCGCTCATGCCGGCGGCGAAGTTCTTGCCGACGGGGCCCAGCACCACCACCCGGCCGCCGGTCATATACTCGCAGCCGTGTTCGCCCACGCCCTCCACCACGGCCGCCGCGCCGGAGTTGCGCACGCAAAAGCGCTCGCCCGCCATGCCGTTGATGTAGGCCTGGCCGGAGGTGGCGCCATAGAGCGCCACATTGCCCACGATGACGTTCTCCTCGGCGGCGTAGCGGGCTTTTTCATCCGGCCGCAGCACCAGCTTGCCGCCGGAAAGCCCTTTGCCGAAGTAGTCGTTGCCCTCGCCGGTGAGGGCCAGGGTGAGGCCCTTGGGCAAAAACGCCCCAAAGCTCTGGCCGCCCGCGCCGGCGCAGTCCAGGATGAGGGCGTCCTCCGCCCAGCCATCGGGGCTGTGGCGGGTGATCTCGGCTCCCAGCAGCGCGCCGAAGGCCCGGTCGGTGTTCTTCACCTCCACGCTCATGCGGCAGGGCACGCCTTCCGCCAGGGCGCGGCGCACCGGCTCCTTTGCCATGAGGGCCCGGTCCAGCGTCTTTTCAAGGCCGAAGTCATAGACCTCGGCGGGGTCGAACACGGCGCGGCCGCTCTCTGCGCCGCCCTGTGCCAGCACCCGGCTCAGGTCCACGTTTGCCCCGCGGCCTGCCCCGTGCGTCTGGCGCAGCAGATCGGTGCGGCCCACCATCTCGTTCACGGTGCGCACGCCCAGCCTTGCCATATACTCCCGCAGCTGCCGGGCGATGAAGCGCATGAAGTTCTCCACGTATTCCGGCTTGCCGCAAAAGCGTTTTCGCAGTTCGGGGTTCTGGGTGGCGATGCCCATGGGGCAGGTGTCCAGATTGAACACCCGCATCATGGTGCAGCCCAGGGTCACCAACGGGGCGGTGGCAAAGCCGAATTCCTCCGCGCCCAGCAGCGCCGCGATGGCCACGTCCCGCCCGGTCATCAGCTTGCCGTCGGTCTCCAGCCGCACCCGGCCCCGCAGCCCCGAGCGCAGCAGGGTCTGGTGGGTCTCGGCAAGGCCCAGCTCCCAGGGCAGGCCCGCGTTGTGGATGGAACTGATGGGCGCCGCGCCGGTGCCGCCGTCGCAGCCGGAGATGAGGATGACCTGGGCCCCGGCCTTGGCCACGCCGGCGGCCACGGTGCCCACGCCCGCCTCGCTCACCAGCTTCACCGAGATGCAGGCCCGGTCGTTGGCGCTCTTCAGGTCATAGATGAGCTGGGCCAGGTCCTCGATGGAGTAGATGTCGTGGTGGGGCGGGGGACTGATGAGGCTCACGCCCGGGGTGGAGTGACGGGTCTTTGCCACCCAGGGGTAGACCTTGGCGGCGGGCAGATGCCCGCCCTCGCCGGGCTTTGCGCCCTGGGCCATCTTGATTTGAATTTCCTTTGCGCTCACAAGATAGCGGCTGGTCACGCCGAAGCGCCCGCTGGCCACCTGCTTGATGGCGCTGGAGCGGTCGTCGGCAGTGCCGGCGCTGGCAAGGCGCTCGTCGCTCTCGCCGCCCTCGCCGCTGTTGGACTTGCCCCCCAGCCGGTTCATGGCCAGCGCCAGAGCCTCGTGGGCCTCCTGGGAGATGGAGCCGTAGGACATGGCCCCGGTCTTGAAGCGGCGCAGGATGGCCTCCTCGCTCTCCACTTCCTCCAAAGGCACCCCTTCGGCGGGCCAGTTGAAGTCCAGCAGGCTGCGCACAAGGCCGCTGCGCTCGGCATCCGCGGCTTCGGTGTAGCGCTGGAACAGCGCATAGTCGCCGGTGCGGGCGGCCTGCTGCAAAAGGTGGATGACCTGGGGGGAATAGCGGTGCACCTCGCCCTGGCTGCGCAGCTTGTGCCGCCCCAGGGAGGGCAGGCTCAGGTCGGTGGCAAGGCCCAGCGGGTCGAACGCCCGGGAGTGCTGGGCGTCGGTCTGGGCGGCGATGTCTGCCAGGGTGATGCCGCCGATGCGGCTCACGGTGCCGGTGAAATAGGCGTCGATGACCTCCTGGCTGATGCCCATGGCCTCAAAGATCTGGCTGCCCTGATAGCTTTGCAGGGTGGAAATGCCCATCTTGGAGGCAATTTTCACGATGCCCTGCAGCACCGCGTTGTCGTAGTCGGCCACGGCGGCGTAGTAGTCCTTGTTCAAAAGGCCGTCCTGCACCAGCTGGGCCAGCGAGGCGTGGGCCAGATAGGGGTTCACCGCGCAGGCGCCGTAGCCCAGCAGGGTGGCGAAGTGGTGCACCTCACGGGGCTCACCAGATTCCAGAATGAGGGACAGCGCCGTGCACTTCTTGGTCTTGACCAGATGCTTGTGCACAGCGGACACCGCCAGCAGCGAGGGGATGGCCACATGGTTCTCGTCCACGCCCCGGTCGGTGAGGATGAGGATGTTGGCTCCCTCCCGGTAGGCCTTGTCCACCGCCACGAACAGGTGCTCCAGCACCCGGTCCATGGGGGTGGATTTGTAGAACAGGATGGGCACCACCGCCACCTTGAAGCCGGGGCGGTCCATGGCCTTTATCTTCAAAAGGTCCAGGTCGCTGAGGATGGGGTTCTCGATCTTCAGCACGTGGCAGTTGTCGGCGCTCTCCTGCAAAAGATTGCCGTTCTTGCCCGCGTACACCGCGGTGGAGGTGACGATTTTTTCCCGCAGCGCGTCGATGGGGGGATTGGTCACCTGGGCGAACATCTGCCGGAAATAGTTGAACAGCGGCTGATACTGCCCCGAGAGCACCGCCAGCGGCGTGTCCGCGCCCATGGCGCCGATGGGCTCGGTGCCGTTCAGGGCCATGGAGCACACCGAATCCCGGTATTCCTCCCAGGTGTAGCCGAAGGCCTTTTGCAGCCGGGCGCATTCCTCGCCGCTGAGGGCGGGCACCTTCTGATTGGGCACGTGCAGGTCGCTCAGGTGCAGAAGGTTCGAGTCCAGCCACTCGCCGTAGGGCTCTCTTCCGGCGTAGCGCTCCTTCACCTCGTCGTCGCTGAGCACCGCGCCTTTGGCAAGGTCCACCAGCAGCATCTTGCCCGGATGCAGCCGCTCCTTTTTGAGAATGTGCTCCTCGTCCAGCTCCAGCACGCCCACCTCGGAGGAAAGGATGAGCCGCCCGTCGTCGGTGATGACATAGCGGCTGGGGCGCAGGCCGTTGCGGTCCAGCACCGCGCCCATCACGTCGCCGTCGCTGAACAGGATGGAGGCCGGGCCGTCCCAGGGCTCCATCATGGTGGCGTAGTACTGGTAAAAATCCCGCCGCCGCTGGCTGATGGTGTCGTTGTGGCTCCAGGGCTCGGGGATGGCCACCATCACCGCCAGCGGCAGGTCCATGCCGCTCATCACCAGGAATTCCAGGGTATTGTCCAGCATGGCGGAGTCGGAGCCGGTGGTGTCCACCACCGGCAGCACCCGGGTGATGTCGTCGGCGCTGAAGGCGGGGGCGCTCATGGTCTCCTCCCGGGCCAGCATCTTGTCGGCGTTGCCCCGGATGGTGTTGATCTCGCCGTTGTGCACGATGAAGCGGTTGGGGTGGGCCCGCTCCCAGCTGGGGTCGGTGTTGGTGGAAAAGCGGGAGTGCACGATGGCGATGGCGGACGCATAGTCCTCGTCCCGCAGATCGTCAAAGAAGGTGCGCAGCTGCCCCACCAGGAACATGCCTTTGTAGACGATGGTCCGGCTGGAAAGGCTCACCACATAGCTGCCCTCGTTGCTCTGCTCAAAGACCCGCCGCACGATGTAGAGCCTGCGGTCAAAGGCAAGGCCCGCGGGCACGTCCTCCGGCTTTTTCACAAAGCCCTGGCAGATCACCGGCATGCAGTCCCGCGCCCGGTGGCCCAGCACCGAGGGCCGCACCGGTACCATCCGCCAGCCCAGAAATTCCAGGCCTTCTTTTTCCACGATGACCTCGAACATCTTCTGAGCCTGACGGCGGGCCAGCTCGTTCTGGGGCAGAAAGAACATGCCCACGCCGTATTCCCGCTCGCCGCCGATGGAGATGCCCAGCCCGGCGCACACCTTGCAGAAGAATTTGTGGGGCACCTGGGTGAGGATGCCCACGCCGTCGCCGGTCTTGCCCTCGGCGTCCTTGCCCGCGCGGTGCTCCAGATGTTCCACGATGGTCAGCGCGTCGGCCACCGTCTGGTGGCTCTTGCGGCCGTGAATGTCCACAACGGCGCCGATGCCGCAGTTGTCGTGCTCGAATTGCGGGCAGTAAAGGCCCTGGCTGCCGGGTGTTTTCATGGCGGTACCTCCCGATTTGCGAAATAAAAAAAGACAAAGGCGTCAAAACCCCCTTTTGCAGGGAGCTTTGACGCCTTTGTCGTGTTTTATGATACGCCCGGGGCCCCGGGTTTGTAAAGCGGTTTTGCAAGAATCGGCGTTTTGTGAAAAATTCCGGGCGCAAAAGCCGGGCTGTTTTAGCGATTTGCCGCACTAAAGCGGTAAAAAATACATTAAAGCCGGGCTAAAGGCGGCACGGCGGGCAGGGGTGAAGGCTCTGCGGGCGGCAAAAAAAGGTGTTGACAAGGCGGAAAAAACGAGTACAATTGCAGCCATGGAAAGCAACGGCGCTTTCGGATGAGGCTTCATCCGGGAGCGCCGCTTTTTTTGTGCCGCCAAGGCGCAAAAGGGGAAAGGAGAGCTGTTATATGACGAAGAATGTGCCTGAACTGTACGGCAGTCTGGTGTTTGGCGACCGCGTCATGCGGGAAAAGCTGCCCAAGGACGTTTACAAAGCCCTGCGCAGGACCATCGACGAGAATCTGCCGCTGGAGCGCAGCGTGGCCAACGCGGTGGCGGTGGCCATGAAGGAGTGGGCCGTGGAGCACGGCGCCACCCATTTCACCCACTGGTTCCAGCCCATGACCGGCTTCACCGCCGAAAAGCATGACAGCTTCATCTCCCCGGTGGGGAACGGCGAGGTCATCATGGATTTTTCCGGCAAGGAGCTCATCAAGGGCGAGCCGGATGCGTCCAGCTTCCCCTCCGGCGGCCTGCGCGCCACCTTCGAGGCCCGGGGCTACACCGCCTGGGACCCCACAAGCCCCGCCTTCATCAAGGACGGCACCCTTTACATCCCCACCGCCTTCTGCTCTTACAGCGGCGAGGCGCTGGACAAAAAGACCCCCCTCCTGCGCTCGATGGAGACCTTGAGCCATGAGGCGGTGCGCATCCTGCACCTGCTGGGGGACGAGGCGGTGACCAGCGTGTCCACCACCATCGGCCCGGAGCAGGAGTATTTCCTGGTGGACAAGGCCCTCTTTGAAAAGCGCAAAG
Source organism: Candidatus Allofournierella excrementavium (assembly GCF_048526665.1). Classification (NCBI taxonomy): domain Bacteria; kingdom Bacillati; phylum Bacillota; class Clostridia; order Eubacteriales; family Oscillospiraceae; genus Allofournierella; species Candidatus Allofournierella excrementavium. The sequence continues at coordinate 29,570 of NZ_DBGFPE010000007.1, read as the reverse complement.
ACCTTGTGTTCACGGGCCGCACCCTGCTGGGCGCGTCCGCGCCGAAGGGGCAGGAGATGGAGGACCACTACTTCGGCGCGCTGCGCCCCCGCGTGGCGGCCTTCATGCACGACCTGGACGAGGAATTGTGGAAGCTGGGGGTGCCCGCCAAGACCAAGCACAACGAGGTGGCCCCCGCCCAGCACGAGCTGGCCCCGGTGTACGACACCGCCAACATCGCCGTGGACCACAACCAGCTGACCATGGAGATGATGAAGCTGGTGGCCGACCGTCACGGCCTGGCCTGCCTGCTCCACGAAAAGCCGTTCGAGGGCATCAACGGCTCCGGCAAGCACAACAACTGGTCCCTCATCACCAACACCGGCGCGAACCTGCTCTATCCCGGCCGCACCCCCGCCGAGAACACCAAGTTCCTGGTGTTCCTGATGGCGGTCATCAAGGCGGTGGACGAGTACGCCGACCTTCTGCGGGTGTCGGTGGCCACCGCCGGCAACGACCACCGCCTGGGCGCCAACGAAGCGCCGCCGGCCATCGTGTCGGTGTTCCTGGGCGACGAGCTCACCGCCGTGCTGAAATCCATCGAGAACGATGAGTATTTCGGCAAGCAGGAGAAGGTGGCCATGCAGATGGGCACGTCGGTCATCCCCCAGTTCTTCAAGGACACCACCGACCGCAACCGCACCAGCCCCTTCGCCTTCACCGGCAACAAGTTCGAGTTCCGCATGCCCGGCTCGTCTTTGTCGGTGTCCGGCCCCAACGTGGTGCTGAACACCGCCGTGGCCCAGGCCCTGCGGGAGTTCTACGACGAGCTGAAGGACGCCGCCCCCGACGGGATGGACGCCGCCGTGCACGAGCTGGTCAAGCGCGCCATCAAAAAGCACAAGAAGGTCATCTTCAACGGCAACGGCTACACCGACGAGTGGGTGGCCGAGGCGGAAAGAAGAGGGCTTTACAACCTGCGCTCCACCCCGGAGGCTCTGCCCTGCATGGTGGCGGAAAAGAACATCCGCCTGTTCACCGCCCACCACATCTTCACCGAGGGCGAGGTGCGCTCCCGCTACGCCATCCTGCTGGAGAACTACTGCAAGACCCTGCACGTGGAGGCAAAGACCATGGGCATGATGGTGCGCGGCCAGTTCCTGCCCGCAGTGCTGGATTCCATGGACCACCTTGCCGCCTCCATCAACGGCTGCAAGGCGGCGGCTCCCGCCGCCTCCTGCGCGGCGCTGCAAACCCGGCTGGAACAGCTGGCCGCATGCTACGGCAAGATCGACGCCGCCCAGAGCAAGCTGGAAGAGGCGCTGACCAAAGCCGAGGCCCTGGGCGACGGGCAGGAGGCCGCCTGGTTCTATCACGATGAGGTGCTGCCCGCTATGGACGATGTGCGCAGCCTGGCGGACGCCGCCGAAGTCTATCTGCCCGCCGGTGCGCTGCCCTATCCCGATTACAGCGAACTGCTGTTCTCCGTGTGATTTCCCGTTGACAAACCCCCGCGCCGGGCTTATAATGACTCTTCGTTAGGACAAGGGCGTCCATCGCTCCGTCGTTTTCGGCGGGGTGATGGACGCCCTCTCTTTTTTTGCAAAAGCGCAGGGAGCAGAGGTGGAATTTTCTATGGCAAAGCATATTTTCGTCACCGGCGGCGTGGTGTCCGGCCTGGGCAAGGGCATCAGCGCGGCCAGCCTGGGCCGGCTGCTGAAACAGCGGGGCCTCAAGGTGGCCGCCCAGAAGCTGGACCCCTACATCAACGTTGACCCCGGCGCCATGAGCCCGTATCAGCACGGTGAGGTGTTCGTCACCGAGGACGGCGTGGAGACCGACCTGGACCTGGGCCACTATGAGCGGTTCATCGATGAGGACCTGAACAAGCTGTCCAATCTCACCAGCGGCCGGGTCTACTGGAACGTGCTGCACAAGGAGCGGGCGGGGGAGTATCTGGGCCGCACGGTGCAGACCATCCCCCACATCACCGGGGAGATCAAGCAGTTCGTCTACGGCCTGGGCGACTACACCGGCGCGGATGTGGTCATCACCGAGATCGGCGGCACCATCGGCGACATCGAGAGCCAGCCCTTTTTGGAGGCTCTGCGCCAGATCAGCCGGGAAAAAGGGCGGGAGAACTGCATGTTCCTCCATGTGGTGTTGGTGCCCTGGCTCAAGTGTTCCGGCGAGCACAAGACAAAGCCCGCCCAGCACTCGGTGCGGGAGCTGCAGAGCATGGGCATCATGCCGGACGTCATCATCGCCCGGTGCGACGAGCCGCTGGAAGAGGGCATCCTGCAAAAGCTGGCCGCCTTCTGCAATGTGGAGCCGGACTGCGTCATCGAAAACCGCACCCTTGGCAGCCTCTACGAGGTGCCGCTGATGCTCCACGCCGCCGGGCTGGACGATCTTGTCTGCAAGCGGCTGGGATTTGAGACCAGGGAGCCCGACCTCGCCGAGTGGTCGGCCCTCTGCCGGCGCATCGGCAGCCTGGAAAGAAAGGTGAACATCGCCATCGTGGGCAAGTATGTGGAATTGCACGACGCATACCTCTCGGTGGTGGAAGCGCTGAACCATGCGGGCTATGCCAACAACGCCGCCGTGACGCTGGACTGGGTGGACTCGGAATCCCTCACTCCCGAGACGGTGGACGCGCGCTTGGCAAAGGCGGACGGCGTGCTGGTGCCCGGCGGTTTTGGCAAGCGGGGCATCGAGGGCATGGTGCTGGCGGCGGACTGGGCCCGCCGGAACAAGGTGCCCTATTTCGGCATCTGCCTCGGCATGCAGATCGCGGTCATCGACGCCGCCCGTGCCCTGGCGAACCTGCCCGGGGCCAACTCCCGCGAATTCGACCCCGAAGGCGACGCCTGCGTTATCGACCTCATGCCCGACCAGCAGGGCAATCTGCCCAAGGGCGGCACCATGCGGCTGGGGGCCTACCCCTGCGCGGTGCAGCCCGGCACCCTGCTTCACCGCATCTACGGCCAGAGCATGATCAGCGAGCGCCACCGCCACCGCTACGAGGTGAGCAATGACTTCCGCGCCGCTTTGAGCGAGGCGGGCGTGGTGTTCAGCGGCCTCTCGCCCGACGGGCGGCTGGTGGAGGCCATGGAACTGCCCGGCCACCCCTTCTTCGTGGGCGTGCAGTACCACCCGGAGTTCAAGAGCCGGCCCGACAAGCCCCAGCCCATCTTCCGCGGCTTCATTGCCGCAGCCCTGGGCCATCAGAACGCATAAAAATGAGCGCCCCGGAGTTTTCCGGGGCGCTTGCTTTTTCTGTGAAGGGATTCAGCTTTGCAGCCAGGCGCGCAGGCGCTCCATGGCGGCGCGGGCGTTCTCTTCGCCCGAGAAGGCCGAAAGGCGGAAGTAGCCTTCGCCGTTTTCGCCAAAGCCGCTGCCCGGCGTGCCGATGATGCCGGCGTTTTCCAAAAGGGCGTCGAAGAACTGCCAGGAGTCCATCCCCTTGGGGCACTCCATCCAGATGTAGGGGGAGTTCTTGCCGCCGCAGTACCAGATGCCCAGCTCGTCCAGAGCGTCCGCCACGATGGCGGCGGCCCGCAGATAGGCGGCGATGTCCTCGCGGCAGGCGGCCATGCCCTCGGGGGTGAACACCGCCTCGGCGGCCCGCTGGATGGGGTAGGCCACGCCGTTCATCTTGGTGCACTGGCGGCGCAGCCACAGATCGTGCAGGTTCTGCCCCTCCCGCACAAGGCCGTGGGGCACCACGGTGTAGCCGCAGCGCATGCCGGTGAAGCCGGCGGTCTTGCTCAGACTGCAAACCTCGATGGCGCACTCCTTCGCGCCCTCCACTTCATAGATGCTGTGGGGCAGGTCGTCCTGGATGAAGCATTCATAGGCCGCGTCGTAGAGGATGACCGCGTCATTGGCCAGGGCCCAGTCCACCCAGACCTTCAGCTGCGCTTTGGTGTAGGCCGCGCCGGTGGGGTTTGCCGGGCTGCACAGATAGACAAGGTCCGCGTGCAGGGTTTCGTCGGGCAGGGGAGCGAAGCCGTTGGCGCGGGTGGCGGCCAGATAGGTCACCCTGCGCCCGGCCATCAGGTTGGAATCCCGGTAGACGGGATACACCGGGTCGGGCAGAAGCACGACGCAGTCCCCGGAGAACAGGTCCGGCAGGTTGCCCAGGTCGCTCTTGGCTCCGTCGCTGATGAAAACATCCTCTTTTTCAAGGTGAACGCCAAAGCCCGCGTAGTGGCCCAGCACCGCCTGGCGCAAAAAGTCATAGCCCTGCTCGGGGCCGTAGCCGTGAAAGCTTTCGGCGTGGGCCTGCTCCTCGGCGGCCTTTTTCAGCGCCTCGATGACCGGGCGGCGCAAAGGCCGGGTCACGTCGCCGATGCCCATGGGGATGAGCTCTTTCTCCGGGTGTGCGGCGCGGAAGGCCGCCACACGGCGGGCCACCTCGCTGAACAGGTAGCTTTTGGGAATGGTATCAAAAGAATGGTTGATGATCTGAGCCATGGCTTGTGTCCTTTCTGCCCCGCGGGCCGGAAAATAAACAAACGGCGACCAGGCCGGCCCGCAAAACGGGCGGCATGAACGCCGTTGTTCGCCTTTAAGGATAGCATTCCCCGCGCCCCTTGTCAACAAAACATCTTGACGCGGCCGGCCGGGACGGGTATAATACTATTGATCGAAACAGCAAAGGCGCTGCGTTCTCCCCCCAAGGGCAACGCAGCGCTTTTTGCAATTTTTACCGTTGCAAAGGAGGGGCGCCTTTATGACCCACACCCTTGACCAGCTTCTCCGCTTTGTGGAGGAAAACGACATCAAGTTCATCCGTCTGGCCTTCTGCGACATGTTCGGCGTGCAGAAAAACATCGCCATCATGTCCAGCCAGCTGCGCCACGCGGCGGAGCAGGGGGTGTCCTTCGATGCGTCCGCCATCCCCGGCTTTGCCAACGTGGCCGAATCGGACCTGTTCCTTCAGCCGGACCTGGACACCTTCGCCCTGCTGCCCTGGCGGCCCAGCGAGGGCTGCGTGGGGCGGCTGTTCTGCGACGTGCGCTACCCCGACGGCCGCCCCTTCGAGGGGGACGGCCGTGCCCTGCTGCGCCGCACCGAGCAGGCGGCGGCAAAGGAGGGCTACCACTTCCTGGTGGGGCCGGAGTGCGAGTTCTACCTCTTTGAGACCGACGAGCACGGCCAGCCCACCCGCATCCCCTTTGACCAGGGCGGCTACTTCGACCTCGCCCCCATCGACCGGGGCGAGAACGTGCGCCGCAGCATCTGCCTCACGCTGGAGGAGATGGGCATCCAGCCCGAGCGCAGCCACCACGAGCAGGGCCCCGGCCAGAACGAGATCGACTTCCGCTGCGCCTCGCCCCTGCAGGCGGCGGACGATTTGATGACGGTGCACACGGTGGTCAAAGCCATCGCGGGGCAGCACGGCCTGTTCGCTTCCTTCCTGCCCAAGCCTCTGCCCGGCAAAAGCGGCAACGGGCTGCACCTGAATTTCTCGGTCATCAAGGACGGACGCAACCTCTTTGAAAACTTCAAGGACCGGCCGGACCCGGTGGCGGCGGCTTTCATGGCGGGCATCCTGCGCCGCGTGCCGGAGCTGACGGTGTTCGCCAACCCCCTGCCGGGCTCCTACCAGCGGCTGGGCTGCTGCGAAGCGCCGGGCACGGTGAGCTGGTCCTGCCAGAACCGCTCTTCGCTGGTGCGGGTGCCGGCGGCCACCGGCGCGGACTGCCGCATGGAACTGCGCAGCCCGGACCCGGCCTGCAATCCCTATTACGTCACCGCCCTTCTGCTGGAAGCCGGCATGGAGGGCATCCGGGACGGCCTGCCTCTGCCTGCCGCCGCCGACCGGGACCTCTTCGCAGCCGGCGGCGCGGGCCCGGTGGCGGCCACGCTGCCCGCAAGCCTCGCTCAGGCGGTGAAGGCGGCGGAAGAGAGCCGTTTTTTGCAGCAGACCCTCCCGGCCCGCCTGCTGGACTCCTACCTCGCCCAGAAGCGGCGGGTGGCCGCGGCCAGCGCCGGGGCGGAGGACCCCCACGAGTACGAGATGCAGCAGTATTTTGACCGCATCTGACAAAACTTCCCCCAAAAAAGGCAGGTGAAAGGCATGGCAGGCGTGTGGATCGTCGGGGAAAAACAGACCCATGAAGCGCTGAAAAGCGTGTTCGCGGCGGGCGGGCCTGCCGTGTGCTGCACCAGCGCGGGGGAGGCCCGCCGGGGCTTCACCGCGGGCGGCGGCAGCCTGATGGTCATCAACGCCCCGCTGCCGGACGAGTTCGGCCGTGAGCTGGCCATCCAGGCGGTGGAAAGCGGCCTGGACGTCATCTTCCTCTGCGCCGCGCCCCAGGCGGACAAGGTCGCCGTGGGGCTGGAAAAATACGGGGTGCTGGTGCTGCCAAAGCCCCTCTCCCGCCAGCAGGCGGCCTTCGCGGTGCGCCTTCTGCGCGCCGGCCACCAGCGGATGCAGAAAATTATCGACCAGAACCGCCGCCTCACAAAACGGCTGGACGAGGCGCGGGTGATATGCCAGGCCAAATGCCTGCTGGCCCTCCACGCGGGCCTCACCGAAGAGGAGGCCCACCGCCTCATCGAAAAGCGGGCAATGGACGCCCGCATCTCCAGCCGGGAGGCGGCGCAGGCCATCATCCGCACCTACGGCGAATAATAGAAAACCGACACAGGGCAGGGCAAAGGCGCCCGCCGGGCAAGGGAGTGTTCTCTCTTGCCGTCATGGCGCCTTTGCCCTGCCTTTTTGTTATGAAAAAAGAAAGAAGGGACCTTCATCATGGAAAAACTTCCCCGTTATATCCCCATCGACTATTCAAAATACGCCCCGGACATCCCGCCCGAAAAGCGGGAGACCTTCTTCGGCCTGCCCCAGAATGTGCAGTACTGCAAAGAGTGCGTGATGACCAACCAGAAGCCCAACAGCTGCTATGAGTTCGAGCACACCATCCACTCGAAGAAAAAGACCATGGTCATCCAGGAGGACGGCGTGTGCGACGCCTGCCACGCCTGCCACAACAAGGAGGGCAAGATCGACTGGGCCGACCGGGAGCGCCAGCTGCGGGAACTGTGCGACCGCTACCGCAAGACCGACGGCAGCTACGACTGCCTTGTGCCGGGCAGCGGCGGCAAGGACAGCTTCTACGCCGCCCACCTGCTGAAATACAAATACGGTATGCACCCCCTCACCGTCACCTGGGCGCCCCACATCTACACCCCCTGGGGCTGGCAGAACTTTGAGGCGTGGATCCACGCCGGGTTCGACAACTACCTGTGCACCCCCAACGGCCTGACCCACCGCCTGCTCACCCGCCTCGCCACCGAGAACCTGTTCCATCCCTTCCAGCCCTTCATCCTGGGCCAGAAGCAGCTGGCCCCCAAAATGGCCGCCAAGTTCGGCATCCCGCTGGTGTTCTACGGCGAGAACGAGGCCGAGTTCGGCAACCCCATCGCCGACAACGACAGCGCCCTGCGGGACGAGCACTTCTTTGCCACCAACGATTTTGACCACATCTATCTGGGCGGCGTGTCCCTGCGCCAGCTGGAAGAGGACTTCAAGGTGGACAAGGCGGACCTGGCCATCTACCTGCCCAGCGACACCTCGGACGTTGAAAAAAACCACATCCAGGTGCACTACATGGGCTATTACGAAAAATGGCATCCCCAGGGGGCTTATTATTACAGCGTGGAGCACGGCGGCTTTGTGCCCAGCCCCGAGCGCACGGCGGGCACCTACTCCAAGTACAACTCCATCGACGACAAGGTGGACGACTTCTTCTACTACACCACCTACATCAAATACGGCATCGGCCGCTGCACCTACGACGCGGCCCAGGAGATCCGCAACCACGAGATCACCCGGGAGGAGGGCGTGGCCCTCTGCAAAAAGTTCGACGGTGAGTTCCCCATGCGCTTCGCCCAGGACTTCTTCCAGTACATCTCCATCGACAAAAAGCACTTCGGCGCCGCCGCCGACTGCTTCGAGCAGCCGGAGATGGACCTGGACTACTTCATGCATCTGGCCGACCGTTTCCGCTCGCCCCACCTGTGGCAGTACGAGAACGGCCGCTGGAGCCTGCGGCACACGCCCTTTGAAGGCGAGAGCCTTTGCGGGTACGGCGCACCGGAAAAGGAGGGGTGAGGATGAGCCGGAAAATACGCCTCATCGCGCGCCTGGATGTGAAGGATGACTTTCTGGTGAAGGGCATCCAGTACGAGGGCCTGCGCAAGCTGGGCGACCCCCACGACTTCGCCCGCCGCTATTATGAGCAGGGCATCGACGAGATACTGTATCTGGACACGGTGGCCAGCCTCTATGAGCGCAACAATCTGGGCAATATCCTGGAGCGCACCACTGCCGACGTGTTCATCCCCATCACGGCGGGCGGCGGTTTGCGCAGCGTGCAGGATGTGGGCGCGGTGCTGAAAAGCGGGGCGGACAAGGCCGCGGTGAACACCGCCGCCCTGCGCCGCCCGGCCCTCATCACCGAGATCGCCCGCGCCTTTGGCAGCCAGTGCATGGTGCTCAGCATCCAGGCAAAGCGCCGGGACCCCGCCCGCCCCGCCGCCGGCTGGGAGGCCTACTACGACAACGGCCGGGAGCACTCCGGCAAAGACGTGCTGGAATGGGCCAAAGAGGCCGTTTCCCTCGGCGCGGGGGAGATACTGCTCTCCAGCGTGGACAAGGAGGGCTTTCAAAAGGGGATGGACCAGGAGCTGATCGCCGCGGTGGCGGACCTGGTGGATGTGCCGGTCATCGCCGCCGGGGGCGCGGCCTGCGCCGAAGACGTGGCTGCCGCCGCAAAGGGCGGCGCGGACGCGGTGGCGGTGGGCAGCATCCTGCACTACGGCAAGACCGACGTGCCCGCGCTGAAAGAAGAAGTGCGGGCCCTGGGCGTGGAGGTGAGACGATGAGACCGGTGGTAACAGTGGTGGATTACGGGCGCAGCAATCTTCTGAGCGTGCGCCGTGCGCTGGAGCACTGCGGCGCGGATGTACGCTTTGCCGCCGAGCCGGGGGACGTCTTGCGCGCCGGGGCGCTGGTGCTGCCCGGTGTGGGCGCTTTTGCCGACGGCATGACGCAGCTGCACCGCCAGCATCTGGTGGAGCCGCTTCTGCAAAAGACAGGGGAGGGCACGCCTCTCCTGGGCATCTGCCTCGGCATGCAGATGCTGCTGGATTCCAGCACCGAGGGGGGCTTGAACCAAGGCCTGGGCCTTGTGGAGGGCACGGTGGAGCCGCTGGCGGAAAAAACGGCGGAGGGAGCGCCCCTCAAGGTGCCCCACATCGGGTGGAGCGCCCTGACCCTCGCCCCCGGTGCGGAGCGGGGCCTTTTCAAAAACACCCGGAATGGCGACGAAGTCTATTTCGTTCACAGCTTTCAGGCGCTGCCACGCCGCCGTGAGGACTGCGCCGCCACGGTGGAGTACGGCGGCCGCGCTGTCTGCGCCGCGGTGCGGCGGGGGAATGTGACCGGCTTTCAGTTCCATCCGGAAAAAAGCGGCCCGGCAGGCCTTGCCATGCTGCGTGCCTTTGTGGAGGGGTTGGGCTGACCCGCAGCATTGACGAAGGGGCGGGCCGGGCGTTATAATCAAAGAAAACGAATGCAAAGGAACGTGAACGGAAATGAGCCCCATCAAAGCCGTCAAAGCGGCATACTTCAGCCCCTCCGGCGGCACGAAACGCGCCGCGATGCTGCTGTGCGAGCAATTTGGCCTGCCGGCGGAACCCATCGACTGCACCTGCCAGCCTGCAAAGCTGCCGGCAGTCATCCCGGTGGCAAAGGACGAACTGCTGGTGCTGGCCCTGCCGGTGTACGGCGGCTTCGGCCCCCGGGTGGAGGGCCTTTTCAGCCAGCTCCGGGGTCAGGGCGGCCCCTGCGTCATTCTGGCGGCCTATGGCAACCGGGACTATGAGAACGCCTTGGCGGCCGCTGCGCGGCAGATGGCGGAACAGGGATTTGTCTGCGTGGGCGGCATCGCCCCCATCACGCCCCATGTTTCCGCCCCGTCCCTGGGCGCGGGCCGGCCCGACGAAGAGGACATGCCCGTTTTTGCCGCCTTTGCCCGAAAAGTGCTGGCTGCCTGTGAGAACGAACCTCTGCGCCCCGCCGCTCTGCCCGGCGACGCGGACGCGCCCCGCAAGCCCCTGCGGCCCACCGGGCGCAGCCGCGACAAGGAGCGCTGCAACCACTGCGGCCGCTGCGTGCGGGTGTGCCCTGCCGGGGCGCTGAACGAGCTGCTGGAAGTGGACAGCGAAAAGTGCATCAACTGCATGGCCTGCCGCTTTGCCTGCCCCACCTATGCCTGGCAGTTCGACACCACCGCCGTGCGCGCCTGGCTGGAAGAGAATTTCTCCGCCCGCCGCGCGGTGGAGTGGTTCGCGGAATGACGTTTGAGCTTTGCCCTGCTTGGGAGAGTGAAAAATGAAAGGGAGGCTTTTATGCCTGATAAAATACCCAGCTCGGAACAAATGACGGCTTTGGTAGGCCCCTCTTTATTTGAAGTGTGGAAGCAGCTGTGTGCCCTGATCGATGAGAAATATGACATGGAGCATTTGTGGGGGGATGGCGGCAAAGCGTGGGCCTATGAATACAAATACCGCCGTGGCGGCAAGACTCTGTGCGCTTTGTATGCAAGAGAAAACTGCGTGGGATTTATGGTCGTTCTGGGAAAACAGGAGCGTTTGAAGTTTGAAAACGACCGGGCAAGTTATTCCCAAGAAGTACAGAATGTCTACGATGAGGCCCAGACCTATCACGATGGAAAATGGCTGATGTTTGAGCCGAGGGATGCTTCTCTGTTCGATGATTTTGTTAGAATTTTGAGCATAAAGAGAAGACCGAACAAAGCGGCAAGAAAGAAACAATGAAAAAAGGCCCGGAGAGCGTTCTCCGGGCCTTTCTTGTTCAATAGGTGTGGTCGCACACTTCGTTGATCTTCTCCCGCAGGGCCACAAAATCCCCAAAGGCCATCGGCTTTTGGCTGGGATTGCGCAGCAGGGCGGCGGGATGCAGGGTGGCCATGAACCACACGCCGTTCTTTTCCTCGAACCGGCCGTGCTCCTTGGTCACCGAGATGTCCGGCCGGATGAGCCGCTGGGCGGCGATGCGCCCCAGGCACACCACGATCTTCGGCCGGATGATGCGGAACTGCTCCCGCAGCCAGGGCAGGCAGGCGTCCCACTCTTCGGGCAGAGGGTCGCGGTTCTCTGGCGGGCGGCACTTGACGATGTTGGCGATGAAAACATTCTTGTCCCGCGCCAGGTCCACCGCGGTGAGATACTGGTCCAGCAGCTTGCCGCTGCGGCCCACAAAGGGCAGGCCCTGCTCGTCCTCGTTTTTGCCGGGGCCTTCACCGATGAGCATCACTTCCGCCGTTTTGGGGCCGGTGCCGAACACCACGTTGGTGCGGGTCTCACACAGGCCGCACTTGCGGCAGGCCAGACACTCCTGTTTGAGCTGTTCAAATTCCATCGGTGGCGATTCCTTTCCGGCCGTGTGCAAAAAAATGCGCCGGCCTTGCACATTTGCGTTTATTATATCATAAAAAGCAGGGTTTTGTCTTGAACTTTTTACCCCGTGTGCTAAAATAGATACGGCAAATGGAAACACTGCGCCCGTCAAGCGGCGGCGCGGTGCAGGATAAAGGGAGGAAATATCACAATGAAATTTTTGGTTGAGACCTCGGCCCGTCATGTGCACGTCTGCAAGGAGACCCTGGAGACCCTGTTCGGCGCGGGCTATGAGCTGACCGTCAAGAAGCCCCTGAGCCAGCCCGGCCAGTACGCTTCCAACGAGCGCGTCACCGTGGTCGGCCCCAAGCGTGAGCTGGCCAACGTGTCCATCCTCGGGCCCTGCCGCGGCGCCGACCAGGTGGAGCTGTCCGCCACCGACGCCCGCTCCATCGGCATCTCCGCCCCCGTGCGCGAGTCCGGCGACATTGCCGGTTCCGCCGGCTGCAAGCTGGTGGGCCCCTGCGGCGAGGTGGAGCTGAAAGAAGGCGTCATCGTGGCCAAGCGCCACATCCACGTCACCCCTGAGGACGCCGAAAAGCTGGGCGTGGCCGACAAGGAGATCGTCAAGGTGGCCTGCGGCAGCGAGGGCCGCAAGCTGGTGTTTGACGACGTGGTCATCCGTGTGAGCGAGAAGTTCGCCACCGCCATGCACATCGACACCGACGAGTCCAACGCCTGCGGCGGCGCCAGCGAGGGCGAGATCGTCAAATAAGATTTTTCAGAGCCGAAAAGCGGCCCGCCCGAAACGGCGGGCCGTTTTTGCTTTGGACGGTTGCATTTGCCGAAAGTTTTGTGTATAATATATCTGTTCGGACAGAGCCAAAACCGTGCGCTGTTCGGCATACGGATGCGGGCCCTGCGCGACGAGGCGCCATGAACCATGTCAGGCGGGGAACCGAGCAGCATTAAGTGGTCTGCCGCGTGCGCCGCAGTCAGTCCGCATCCGTATGCCGAGCGGCGCAAAGGCGGGGGAAATTTCCTCTGCGGGCCTGTCCGTTTTTTGTAGTATTTCCCAAAAGGAGGTGCCGGCGTGTACCGGGCATTGTACCGCAAGTGGCGGCCCAGCCGCTTTGAGGACGTGGTGGGCCAGCAGAACATCGTGGCCGCGCTGCAAAACCAGATCGCCGCCCACCGGGTGGGTCACGCCTACCTGTTCACCGGCACCCGCGGCACCGGCAAGACCACCTGCGCCAAGATCTTCGCCAAGGCCATCAACTGCCCTCACAACGAGAGCGGCGACCCCTGCGGCGAGTGCGAGGTGTGCCGCGGCATCGACGACGGCTCCATCCTGGACGTGGTGGAGATCGACGCCGCCTCCAACAACGGCGTGGACAACATCCGCGACCTGCGGGACGAAACAGCCTATACCCCCAGCGTCTGCACCTATAAGGTTTACATCATCGACGAGGTGCACATGCTCTCCACCCCGGCGTTCAACGCGCTGCTGAAGATCATGGAGGAACCTCCCTCCCATGTGGTGTTCATCCTGGCCACCACCGAGATCCACAAGGTGCCCGCCACCATCCTCTCCCGCTGCCAGCGCTATGATTTCGGGCGCATCCGCCCCGAGGACATCGCGGGCCGCATCCGCCATGTGGCGGAGGAAGAGGGCCTGGAACTGGACGACGCGGCGGCACAGCTCATCGCCCGTCTGGCGGACGGCGCGCTGCGTGACGCTCTCTCCATTCTGGACACCTGTGCCGGTGTGGGCGGCGCCATCGACGAGGCGCTGGTGCGCCGGATGGCCGGCGTCACCGACCGAAGCTATCTCTTTGCCATCAGCGACGCGCTGGCCGCGGGCGAGCCTGCGGCGGCGCTGGAGCAGGTGGCCCAGCTGCGCCAGCGTTCGGTGGACATGAAGCGCCTGTGCGAAGAACTCATCGCCCACTACCGCAACCTCATGCTGGCCGCCCTGCCCGGTGGCAAGAACCTGCTGGCGGGCGTGCCTCCCGAGGAGGAAGCCCTCTATCTGGAAAAAGGCGCGTCCGCGCCCCAGGCCGGCAGCGTGCGGGCCATCCGCCAATTGGGCGACGCCATGGAAAAGATGAGCCGCGGCACCGACCCGCGCATCGAGTTGGAACTGGCGCTCTTCGCCATCTCCCAGCCCGCGGCCCAGCCGGTGAGCGCCCCGGTGCAGGCGGCGCCCCAGCAGGCCCGGCAGCCCGCGCCCTTCGCGGCGTCCCCTGCCGCGCCCAACTCCGCATGGCAGCCCGCCGCCCCGGCGCAGCCTGCCGCGCAGGCCCAGACCCCGGTCCAAACCCCGGCCCAGCCTGAAGCTCCGGCCCAGACCGCTGTCGCGGCGCAGGCGGAGCCGGCCCCCGAGCCGCTGCCCTGGGAAGGCCAGCCGATGGAGCCGCAGCCGGTGCCCCAGCCCAAACCCCGCCCGGCGCGCCCCGCGGCGGCAAAGCCCGCTGTTTCCGGCCCGCCCCAGCCCTTCGAGCCCTGGCCTCAGGTGCTGGAGGTGCTCAAAAAGCGGGACCACATGCTGCCCGCCTACCTCAAGGGCTCCAAAGCCTATTACGACGGGCGGCGGGTGCTCATCGACGGCGGCGACATCTTCCGGGAGTTCATCCGCCAGAACAAGGACTCCCAGGCCCTGCTCAAGGCCATCATCCAGGAGGTGAGCGGCCTTGCCTGCGGCATCGGGCCCTACACGCCCCCCAAGGATCAGGCCACCGACCACCCCACGGTGGAGCAGGCACTGAAAGATCTTGAAAACCACGGTGTAGATGTGGTATACAAGGACAAAGAATAAGAATAGAACAAGATAAAGGAGAAGATCCCCATGAAAGCAAGACTGCCCCAGGGCTACGGCAAACCCGACGTGAACGCGCTGATGCGCCAGGCTCAGAAGATGCAGGAGGACATGAAGACCAAGCAGGAAGAGCTGGAGAACACCGAATACACCGCCAGCGTTTCCGACGGCATGGTGGAGGTCACCATGACCGGCAAGCACCAGGTCACCGCCATCCACATCAAGCCCGAGCTGGCCGACCCCGACGACATCGAGATGCTGGAGGATATGGTGGCCGCCGCGGTGAACGAGGCCGTGCGCAAGGTGGACGAGGACGCCGAGGCCGCCATGCAGAAGATCACCGGCGGGGCGAACTTCCCCGGCCTGTAAGGGGGAGCGGACATGGGTTACAACGCGGCCCCGCTGGAAAAGCTGGTGGAGCAGTTCTCCAAGTTCCCGGGCGTGGGGCGCAAGGGCGCCACGCGCATGGCCTATCAGGTGCTCAGCATGCCCGCCGCCGAGGCGATGGAGCTGGCCCGGGCCATCGAGGAAGCCCACACGAAGCTGCACCGCTGCCGCATCTGCCAGGACTACACCGAGAACGAGGTGTGCCGCATCTGCTCTTCCCCCAAGCGTGACGCCAGCGTCATCTGCGTGGTGGAGAGCCCCCGGGACGTCACCGCCTTTGAGCGCACGCGGGAGTACAACGGCCTTTACCACGTGCTCCACGGCCTCATCAGCCCGATGGACGGCATCGGCGCGGACCAGCTGTGCGTCAAGGAGCTGCTGGCCCGCCTCACCGACGGCACCGTGAAGGAGGTCATCATGGCCACCAACCCCACGGTGGAGGGCGAAGCCACCGCCATGTATCTGGCAAAACTCATCAAACCGCTGGGCATCAAAACCACCCGGCTGGCCTACGGCCTGCCCGTGGGGTCCAGCCTGGAATATGCCGACGAGACCACCCTCTACAAGGCCCTCAGCGGCAGGGGAGAGCTGTAAAAAAAGCCTCCCGCCCCGGTGTTCGAACCAAGGCAAAGGAGAAACCGCAAATGCCCGAACAAGTGAAAACCAAAACCATTGCCCTGAACCGGCAGGCCCGGCACGAGTACTTCGTGGTGGAAAGCCTGGAGACCGGCATCGAACTGGTGGGCACCGAAGTGAAGAGCCTGCGCATGGGCCAGGTGAACCTGAAGGACTCCTGGTGCGACGTGGAGGACGGCCAGCTCTATGTGCGGGGCATGCACATCAGCCCCTATGAGAAGGGCAACATCTTCAACCGTGACCCCCTGCGGGCCCGCAGGCTGCTGGCCCACAAGAATGAAATACGCAAGCTGGCCCAGGAAGTGAAGCTTCAGGGCTACACGCTGGTGCCGCTGGCGCTCTATTTCAAACACGGCAGGGTGAAGCTGGAGCTGGGCCTGTGCAAGGGCAAAAAGCTCTATGACAAGCGGGAGACCGCCGCGAAGCGGGCCGCCCAGCGGGACATCGACCGCGCCATGAAAGAGCGCGGCCGCTGAAAAACAAAACAGAAAAAGGCCTCCGGGTGCATCACCCGGAGGCCTTTTTTGACGTTTGTCAGGACAGTTCGAACTGCCCGGTGTAAAGCTGATAGTAGCGGCCCTTCTGTGCCAGCAGGTCGTCGTGGTCGCCCCGCTCGATGATGCGCCCGTGCTCCAGCACCATGATGGCGTTGGAGTTGCGCACGGTGGAAAGCCGGTGAGCAATGACGAAGACGGTGCGGCCCGCCATCAGTTTGTCCATGCCCTTTTCGATGAGCTTTTCGGTGCGGGTGTCGATGGAGGAGGTGGCCTCGTCCAGGATCAGCACCGGCGGGTCCGCAACGGCGGCCCGGGCAATGGCCAGCAGCTGGCGCTGGCCCTGGCTCAGGTTGGCGCCGTCAGCGGTGAGCACCGTGTCATAGCCTTGGGGCAGGTGACGGATGAAGAAGTCGGCATTGGCCAGTTTTGCCGCCGCCACGATCTCCTCGTCGGTGGCGTCCAGCCGTCCGTAGCGGATGTTCTCCTTCACCGTGCCGGTGAAGAGGTGGGTGTCCTGCAGCACCATGCCCAAGCTGCGGCGCAGGTCGTCCTTCTTTATCTTGGTGATGTTGATGCCGTCGTAGCGGATCTTGCCGTCCGGCACCTCGTAGAAGCGGTTGATGAGGTTGGTGATGGTGGTCTTGCCCGCGCCGGTGGAGCCCACGAAGGCGATCTTCTGGCCGGGCCGGGCGTAAAGGCTCAGGTCGTGGAGCACGATCTTCTCCGGGTCATAGCCGAAGTCCACATGCTCAAAGGTCACGTCGCCCCGCACCGGCACATACTCCAGCCGTCCGTCGTGGTGGGGCCATTTCCAGGCCCACTGGCCGGTGCGCTTTTCGCTCTCGGTGATGGTGCCGTCCTCGCCGATGACCGCGTTCACCAGGGTCACATAGCCCTCGTCCAGTTCCGGCGTCTCGTCGATGGCGGCGAAGATGCGCTCCGCGCCCGCCAGCGCCGCCAGAATGGCGTTGAACTGCATGCTGATCTGGGTCACAGGCTGGCTGAAGGAGCGGGTGTACTGCAAAAAGCTGCCGATGGTGCCCAGGTCCATCCGCCCGGCAATGGCCAGCGCCGCGCCCACGGCGGCGGTGAGGGCATAGTTCACATAGGAGAGGTTGCCCATCAGGGGCATGATGATGTTGGCGTAGGTGTTGGCCTGGGTGGCGGCCTGACGCAGGTCCTCGTTCAGCTGGGCAAAGTGCTCGTTCACCGCGTCCTCGTGGCAGAACACCTTGACCACCTTCTGGCCCTCGATCATCTCTTCGATGTAGCCGTTGGCCGCGCCCAGCGCCCGCTGCTGGGCCATGAAGCCGCTGGCCGAGCGCTTGCCCACTACCGCGATCATCTTGATCATCACAATGAGCATCAGCACGATGAGCAGGGTCAGCAGGGGACTGAGCACCAGCATCATGATGAAGGTGGAGACCAGCGTCACGGCGCTTGTCACCAGCTGGATGAGGCCCTGGGCCAGCGCCTGGCGCAGGGTGTCCACGTCGTTGGTGAACAGGCTCATGATGTCGCCGTGGGTGCGGCTGTCAAAGTAGCGGATGGGCAGGTCCTGCAGCTTGTTGAACAGGTCCCGCCGGATGCCGTTCAGCGCCCGGTTGGAGACGCGGGTCATCACCATCTGCTGGATGAAGGTGCACAGCGCGCCGACGAGATACACCGCCGCGGTGAGCGCCAGCATGCCGATGAGGGGCGCGAGGGTGGTGGAATTGAGGGGCTGGCCGATGAGCGGCAGAATGCCCTCGTTGATGATGGGCTTGAGCATATAGGTGCCGAACACGCCCGCGCCCGCGCTGACGGCGATGCACAGCAGCACGCACAGCATCAGCCACTTCTGGCGCAGCATGTAGCCCAGCACCCGCGCAAAGGTGCGCCGCGCGTTTTTGGGCCGCTCAAAGCCGCCCCGGCGTCCGCCGCCGGGCCCGCCCGGAATACGTCCTGCCATTTATTCCACCCCCTTCTGCTGCGAGGTGTAGACCTCGCGGTAAATTTCGCTGCGTTCCATCAGTTCGTCGTGGGTGCCCATGTCGGCGATCTTGCCGTCGTTCAGCACCACGATCTTGTCAGCGTCGCACACGCTGGCCACACGCTGGGCAATGATGATCTTGGTGGAGTCCTTCAGGTGGGTGCGCAGCGCCTCGCGGATGGCCGCGTCGGTGGCGGTGTCCACCGCGCTGGTGGAGTCGTCCAAAATCAGAATTTTCGGTTTCGCCAGCAGCGCCCGGGCGATGCACAGACGCTGCTTCTGCCCGCCGGACACGTTCACGCCGCCCTGCCCCAGGTCGGTGTCGTACCCCTTGGGGAAGGAGGTGATGAAGTCGTGGGCGCTGGCCGCCTTGCAGGCTTCCACCAGCTCCTCGTCGGTGTCGTTCGCGTCGCCCCAGCGCAGGTTCTCCCGGATGGTGCCGCTGAACAGCACGTTCTTCTGCAGCACCATGGCCACGCCGTGGCGCAGCACGTCCAGGTTGTAGTCCTTCACCGGGTGGCCGCCCACGGAGAGCTGGCCGCCGGTGATGTCGTAAAGGCGGGGGATAAGCTGCACCAGCGAGGTCTTGGCGCTGCCGGTGCCGCCCAGGATGCCCACCGTCTCGCCCGAGCGGATGGACAGGCAGATGTCGCTGAGCACGTCCTCGCCGGCGGTCTTGGCATACTTGAAGTTCACATGGTCGAACTCCACGCTGCCGTCCTCCAGCTGGGGTCCTTCGCCCTCGGGTGCGCCCACGATCTCAGGCTGTTCGTCCAGAACCTCCACGATGCGCTGGATGGAAGCCCGGCTGATGACCAGCTGGGTGAAGGCCATGCCGATCATCATCAGGCTCATCAGAATTTGAGTGACATAGCTGATGAAGCTCATCAGTTCGCCGCTGAGCATCACGCCGCCGATGATGAGCTGGCCGCCGAACCAGAGGATGGCGATGATGCAGCTGTACACCGTGACCTGCATGATGGGCATCAGGGTGATGACGATGCTCTCCGCCTTGATGGACTGGTCCATCAGGCCGTCGTTGGCTTCCCTGAACTTCTGCTTTTCGTACTCCGAGCGAACGAAGGCCTTCACCACCCGGATGGCGATGAGGTTCTCCTGCACGCTGGCGTTCAGCCGGTCATAGCTGGCCAGCATGGCGATGAACTTGGGATAGGCCAGCCGGACGACGCACACAAGGGCGCAGGCCAGCACGGGAATGGCCACGAGGAACACCGTCACCAGCTCGCTGTTGATGGAAAAGGCCATGAAGGTGGCGCTGATGAGCATCACCGGCGCGCGCACCAGCATGCGGATGCACATCTGGTAGGCGTTCTGGGTGTTGGTCACGTCGGTGGTCAGACGGGTCACAAGGCTGGCAGTGCTGAATTTGTCCACATTGGAAAAGCTGAAATTCTGCACGTTGCGGAAAGCCGCCAGCCGCAGCTCGCTGCCGAAGCCCATGGCGGCCACGGCGGAAAAACGGCTGCTGGCCCCGCCCATGACCATGCCCGCCAGGGCCATCAGGATCATCAGCAGCCCCAGCTTTGCCACATAGGCAAGGTCGCGGTTCGCGATGCCCACATCCACGATGCGGCTCATCAGCAGCGGGATGGTGATCTCCAGCAGCACTTCGGCGGTCACGCACAAAGGCGCAAGGATGGACTCCTTCTTATAGGGGCCCGCATACTTCAAAAGGGTCTTTATCAAGGGTGTTCTCTCTCCTCTCCGTCCGATTTTGCGGGGCGGTCTGCCGCCTCTGCAAGGCTGAGGGCCGTTCTGCCCCGGTACTCGTCGCCCGCCAGATTCTCCTCCAGCCGGGCCAGCAGGCTCACCAGGGTGTCCACTTCGCTGCCGGTGAAATCCCGCAGCATCCGCTCCACCACCTGGTCATAGCAGGCCCGGCCCCGGGCTACCGTGCTGCGGCCCCGCTCGGTCAGTTCAATGTGATTGCGGCGCATGTCCGCCTCGTCCGCCCGCTTTTCCAGCATGCCGGCCTTTTGCAGCCGCTTGATGGAGGTGGCGATGGACGGGCTGGATACCCCCAGATGCTCGGCGATGTCCGTCTGGGTGCAGCCGGGGTTGCGCTCCACATGCAGCAGAACGGGTATCTGCGAACCCCACACCCCCGTGTCGCTCAGCAGGTTGTGCACCCGCAGCCGGTGCAGCAGGGAAATGCGGTTGATGTGCCGCAGCACCTCGATCTGTTTTGGTCCCATCTCTTCACCTCCCCGCGGCTCGGCAAATTAATTAATCGGATAACTGTTAATTGAGCAAGTATTAGTGTATCATGGGATGCTCAAAAGTCAAGACAAAGAAAAGAAACAACAAAAATTTTATGTTTGATTTGTGCAGGATATACAAAAGCGCCCTTCCCCCAATGAGAGGGAAGGGCGCTTTGCGTTAAGGGTCAGACGTTGAACCGGTCGTAGGAGGCGCAGCAGTCCAGGCACAGGTGCTTGCCGTTTGCCACCCGCACCCAGTTAGCGCCGGTCACTTCGCCGCAGTTCTCGCACACGTAGGAGTCGAAAAGCTTGGCCCGCTCGGGTACCGCCAGCGTGGCGGCCTTCACGTCAAACAGTTCCTTGGGCTCGTGAGCCTGGTAGTAAGCGAAGGACTGCTCCCGGGTCATGCCCGCCGGGGCGGGGCGCAGCACCAGCCGCACCGAACGGCCGTTCTTGCGGTTGTAGAAGGAGAAGGCCTGCTTGCCCCGCATGTGGAACAAAAGGTTGCCCTTGCCCACCGTGCAGCTGAGGATGGCCTGGATGGCGTCCACGCCGCAGGCGTCGTTCTCGGTGATGCACACGATCTCCTCGTCCTTGGAGCACACGCCGTCCACCATTTCGATGCCCAGCAGTTCGATGACGTAAAGCGCCGCCTTGTAGCCGATGGTCAGCCCGCCGCACACATGGCCGTGAAAGTCCGCGGCCTTCTGCCAAAGCTGTTTGTTTTCGTCCATTGGTTTTCCCTCCCGTTTTTATTCGTTCACCAGCACGATGTGCCGTCCGTTCACCACCACGGGCTCGGCGTCCACACCGTAAACTTCCCGCAGAGCGGTCTTGTCCAGCACTTCCAGCCCGCCGCAGCGGTAGACCTGCCCATCCCGCATCAGCAAAAAGCGGTCGCAGAAGCGCAGCGCCAGCGTCAGGTCGTGAATGACCACCACGGCGGTCAATCCTTCGGTGCGGCACAGCTCGCCCACGATCTTCAGCACCTGATACTGGTTGCGGATGTCCAGCGCGCTGGTGGGCTCGTCCAGCAGCAGAAGGCGGGGCTGCTGGGCCAGCGCCCGGGCCAGCATCACCTTCTGCCGCTCGCCGCCGGAAAGCTGATTCAAAAACCGCCCCCGCATGTCCATCAGGCCCAGCCGCGCCATGGCGGCGTGGACGATGTCGTGGTCCTCGCGGGAAAAACTCCATCCCATGTAGGGTCGCCGCCCCAGCATCACCATGTCGTGCACCGTCATCTGGGTGGAGGCCACCGTCTGGGCCACAAAGGCCACACGCTGGGCCACCTGCCGGTGGGGCATGGTCAGCAGGTCCTCACCGTCCAGCAGAAGGCTGCCGGCGTCCGGCTTCAGAATGCCGTTCATGCACTTGAGCAAGGTGCTTTTGCCCGCGCCGTTGTTGCCCAGAATGGCGAGAAAATGTCCGTCTTCCGCCTGAAAGTCCACGTTCTGCAGAACGACGGGGCAGTTTTTGTAATGAAAACAGATGCCTTTCGCTTCGATCATGGCTGCCGCCCTCCCCGGAACAAAAGATAGAGAAACAGCGGCCCGCCCAAAAAGGAGGTGATGGCGCCGATGGGCAGGATGACCGGGGCGATGGCGGTGCGGGCGAACAGATCGCCCAGCAGCAGCAGCGAAGCCCCCGCCAGCAGCGAGCCGGGGATGAGGTAAACGTGGTTGTTGCCCACCACGAGGCGCACCGCGTGGGGAGCCACCAGCCCGATGAAGCTGATGAGGCCGATCTGCGAAACGATGACCGAGCTGGTCAGGCAGCACAGCAGCATGCTCACCAGAGTGAGGCCTCGCACATTGATGCCCAGGCTCACCGCCATCTCCGCGCCGCCCAGCAGGGCGTTGTAGTCCCACCGGTGGAACACGCAGTAGAGGATGAGCGCCAGCACCACCAGACTTGTCAGCCGCAGGTCGCTCATGTCGGTGCTGCCCAGGTCGCCGAAGGTCCAGAACATCAGGGTGGCCAGTTCCACTTCGCTGGCAAAATACTGGATGAGGGTGGTGGCGCCGGTGAGCATGGAACTGATGGCCACGCCCGCCAGCACGATGCCCTCGGGGCTGATCTGCCGAAAGCGGGAAAGCCCCAGGATGAGCGCCGCCACCGCCAGCGAGCCGGCGAAGGAGCACAGGGTGACGCCCATGCCGCTTTTGCCCGCAAGGCCCAGCACCACGATGGCGAAGGCCGCGCCGAAGGTGGCCCCCTGGGAAACGCCCAGGGTGGAGGCGGAGGCCAGCGGGTTGTTCAAAATGGCCTGCAGGATGCACCCGGCCAGACCCAGCCCCGCGCCGCCCAGAATGGCGGTGCAGATGCGGGGCAGGCGGTTGGCCTGTACCACCAGATTTATTTTTTCGTCCTGCGCAAGGCCGAACACGCCCCGCACCAGTTCCGCCAGGGGCGTGTTGTAGGACCCGGCCCGCAGCGAGAGCAGCGCCGCGGCCACCAGCACAACGGCCAGCAGCGCCAGAAAGCACAGGCTTTTTACCTGGTTGCGGTGATATGCGGCGTCCCGAACGTCATTCGCCGAGGACAATGGGGCGGAATTCATAGCCGGCCTCCTTCAGGTCGTTGTAGGGGTTTTCACCCAGCAGGGTGGTGAAAATTTCGCCCGCCTTCTCCACCGGGTCCACGTCCGCGAACTGCTTGGGGTAGATGACGCTGCCCGCGTAGTAGGCGTCCGCCAGGGCAGTGTCCAGGTTGGAGGCGTAGGAGCGGAAGGAGATCTGAGAATAGACCTTGCCGTTCTTCACGGCGGAAAGGGCGTTGTAGAAATCGGGGTTCTTGGCGTAGTCCTCATTGATGAGGTCCATGCCGTTGAAGTCCAGGAAGATGACGTCCGGGTCCCAGGCCAGCACCTGCTCCGGGTCGATGTCAAAAGCGCCGGACTGGCCGGTGGTGTCCGCCAGATTGTTGGCGTTCAAAAGCTCAAAGGGGCCGTAGTGGGCCTCGGTGCCCTCAAAGCCGTGCGCTCCCTTGAAGGAGACGCCCGCCACATACACCGAGGGCCGCTCGCTTTCGGGAACAGAAGCGGTGCGGGCGGCCAAGTCCTCCTTCACGCCGTCCAGATAGGTGGTCAGCTCCTCGGCCCGCTCTTCCAGCCCGAACAGTTCGCCCAGCACCCGCAGCGTCTCATAGGCTTTTTCATCCAGCGTGGTGTCGCTGCCGGGCACCACCACCACCGGGATGCCGGTGCGCGCCGCCAGTTCGTCCGCGTCCGCCGAGGCGTACTCGCTCATCACGATGACCTGCGGGTCCACGGTGATGATCTCCTCCGCGTTGGGCGAGCCGTTGGTGCCGATGACCGGCAGGTCCTTGAACCGTTCGCCGTTCACATAGCTGTAAAGACGGGTCAGATCGGGCTGGTTTTCATAGTCTTCCACGCCCACCACCCGGTCGGCCGCGCCCATGTAGCAGGTGTAGCGCAGTGCGCCCACGCCGACGCAGACGACGCTCTCCACCGTTTCGGGGACCTCCACCTGCCGCCAGGCGCCGTCGGTGATGAGCCGGGTGCCGCCCGCCTGAGACGGGGCGGAGGAGGTGGGGCGGGCGGAAGCGGGCGCGTCAGCGCAGGCCGCGAGGGAGAGGCTCAAAGCAAGAGCCAGCGCAAGGGCGGAACATTTTTTCAGCAGTTTCAAAGCAGTATCCCTTTCTTGCCGCAAACGGGCAGACAAAATAAAAAGGCGTATGCCTCCCCGCAGGGGAAGTCATACGCCTTCATCAGCATATGAAAATCGGACAAAATATGATCGCCTGGGAACAGAGCGCTTCTGCGCCGGGCCGCCGGCTTCCTGCCGGGGCCAAAAATCGTCTTTATAAGTTTACTATATTCAGGGCGGCGTGTCAATCCTTTCCATCGGCGCGGCCGGGCAGGCGGCGGTTGGCGATCTCAAAGTTCAGCCAGTTGCCGTGATGATAGTACCAGAAAAAGGTCAGCGAGCTCAGCGCCCAGGTGAGGGGATAGACCCAGTAGACCATCTGGATGCTGTGGGTCAGCGGCACGGTGACGGTGAGGAAGGTCACACGGATGACGCACCAGCAGACCATCATGGTGAACATGGGCACGATGGCCTTGCCCGCGCCCCGCAGCACCGCCGCGATGGAGTGGGAATAGGCCAGCAGGCAGTAGAACAAAGCGGCGGTGCGGGCCTTGTCGGTGCCGAACTTCACCACCTCCGGGGTCGCGTCAAAAGCGGCGATGAGCTGGGGCGCGAACAGGAAGATGACCATGCCGATGCCCTCCGCCAGCAGCACGGCGGCAAGCACCCCGAAGCGCACGCCCTTGCGGGTGCGTTCATACTCGCGGCCGCCCAGGTTCTGGCCCACAAAGGTGGTCAGGGCCATGGTGAAGCTGTTGATGGGCAGAAACCCGAAACCCTCCACCTTGGCGTAAGCGCCATAGCCCGCCATGGCCATCTCGCCGAAGGAGTTCACGTTGGACTGCACCAGCACGTTGGCGAAGGCGATGATGGAGTTCTGCACGCCGGAGGGCAGGCCCAGACGAATGATCTCTCGCAGGAGGAAGGGGTCAAACCCCAGCTTGCGCAGCGAAAGGCGGTAGCACTCTTTGCTGCGCATCAGGTGCGCAAGACACAAAAATGCGCTCACTGCCTGGGAAATGACGGTGGCAAAGGCCGCACCGCCCACACCGGTGTGCACGAACTCGATGAACACCACGTCCAGCACCAGGTTGACCACCGAGGAGACCATCAGATAGTAGAGGGGATGGCGGCTGTCGCCAACCGCCTGCAGGATGCCCACGAAAATGTTGTACATCACAAAGAACAGCGACCCTGCAAAGTAGATGCGCAGGTAGGTGATGGACTGAGGCAGCACGCTCTCGGGCGTGTCCATCCAGATGAGGATCTGAGGGCTGAGCAGCACGCCCAGCGCGGTCATGGCAACGCCCGCCACAAGACCGAAGGCCACCGTGGTGTGCACTGCCCGCTGCACGCCCTCGTTGTCCTCGGCGCCGAACAATCGGGCGACCACCACGCCCGCGCCGCCGGCGATGCCGCTCAAAAACCCAATCAGCATGAAGATGAGGCTGCCGGAGCTGCTCACCGCCGCCAGGGCGCTGCTGCCGAGAAAATTGCCCACGATGAGCGAGTCCACCGTGTTGTAAAGCTGCTGGAACAGGTTGCCCAAAAACAGCGGCAGCGCAAAAAAGGTCAGCCGCTTCCAGATGGTGCCGCTGGTCATCGGCTCCACGGCTTTTGTCATTCCATCCACCTTCTGTTTTACAAAATCAACTCTTTCTATTATAGAAGGATTAAACACCGGGCGCAAGAGGGGGCGGGAATACAAAAACTCCCCCGCGCGGGAGGCGGGGGAGAAGAAAATTCAGCCAACAGAGAGCTCGATGCCATCGGCCAGAGCACTCAGCTGCTGTGCGCTCAAAGCGCCGTCGGCAAAGGCAAACTCCACAAAATAGGGCAGCACCTGCCAGTCGTAGGCCAGCACACAGTCGCGGCTGCTCCAGGGGTCGGTGACCGCCGCGCCGGTGGTGCCCAGTTCCTGCCAGACATACCGGGCGGTGGCCACAGCGCCGGTGTCAGAGCTTTGCACCACATGATAATCCTCAAAGCCCGCGTGGTTGGAGAGGGCCATGTTGGCAAATATCTGCATGGGCACACTGTCGGCGGCAGTGTCCACCGTTGCAAGTGTGGGCTCGTCCGTAACCCCAAGACCGCACAGATGGATCGCGCCCACCTGCTGGCCGTTTTGCAGCAGGTCGAGAACGGGGATGCCTGCCTCATCGATGGTCGTGTCGCCCTGCACAGTAAAACCAGCGGGCAGGACCATGGAAACCAGAGCCTTGCTTCCGTCGCTGAAGGTATAAAGCGCCTTCGTCGCGCCGCCTTCCTCGTATACCGTTGCCATCGGCTCGGAATAGCCTGCCGGCTCATCAAAGGTGAAGGGAGCGTTCAGTTCCAGGCTTCCCCGGGCGTAGATGCTTTGCGTGTTTTCGCCTTCGTCGGTCATGAAAAAGATGTTCAGAGAAACGCTGGTCAGCTTTTCCATATCGCCGGTGAATTTTCCAACCACATTGCCGCCGCCGTATTTCATGTCATCGGGGGTCAGGTCAAAAGAATCTGTGGAAAAAGTGCCCACGCCTTCGGAATAGACGGCGTTCAGGGTAAGGTAAAGTCCGGTCTTGCCATCCTCAGAAACAGGGACGGGGCCCGGCATCTCGATGGAATAGTTGCCTCGGGACGTCATCGTAAAACTGGCCAGCGTATCGGCGATGAACTTGTCGGCAACCTCCGGGGTCAGCGCCGGGGCGCTCTGGGCATAGATAAGCGCGTCAGCGAGCCGGAGGAGCGAAATGAACTGCTCTTCCTGGCTGCCGTCAGGATAATCGGCATAAAGGAACATGCCCAATTCCGTGTACGCAGTGTCATAGGGGATGGAGTATCGCTCGCCCGGCGTCCAGTTTGCATCCTCCAAAAAGTGCAGGCTCTGGCTGAACCCGTCGTCATACTCCGCCCGCCCGGAGATCTGTATCGTCAGCTGCGCGCCTTCCGGCACTTCTTCGGGAAGAGTGAAGAAAAGCTGATCGTCTTTCAGTTCCAGAGTATCAGTCAGCGCGTCGGCATACTCCTCCAGAGGGCTCAGCCCGGAGACGGCCTCTTCGGTGTCGCTCGCCTGCCACTGATTATAAAGGTAGGCGCAGAACTCCTCGTCCGTCACCTGCCACAGCCGCCCATCATATTCCGTGCGCACCTGGCTGCCGTCGTCCCTGTAGCCGTTGAAGGTAAGGGTGGTGCCGTCCTCCAGTTCCGCCACCAGGGCGTACAGCGGGGTGAAGCCCTCCTCATTGGTGCGGGAAAGCCCGCGCAACCCTTCCAGGCGGCTGGTAAGCTCGTCCAGCTGGCTGGCATTCAGCTCCCGTTCGCTGGGTTCGGCATAGTCCCAAACGGTGGCGGAAGCAATGGCGTTTTCGGAAAAATCATAGCGGGGAGTGAGCGGGTCGGTGAGAAAGACCACCGCCACCACGGCGCAGAGCACCAGCGCCCCCGCCACGGCCCAGAAGGCCGGCTTTTTATAGTGGAGCGCCGCCTTCACACGGGCTTTGACGCCCACTTCGCCGAAGGCCAGCGGGCATGCGCCCAGCGCCCGGCGGCCGGTGCTGCATTCCAGCAGAGCCTGGGAGTAGTCCGCCCGCTGGCCGGGGCCCATGCCCCGCACCACCCGCTCGTCGCAGGCCAGCTCGATGTCCCGGCAGAGCAGGATGTAGGCCGCCCACAAAAGGGGATTGAACCAATAGACCGTCAGCAGCACAAATCCCAGGGGCTTCCACCAGTGGTCCCGGCGGGCGATGTGCGCCTCTTCATGGGCGATGACCGGGTCGCGGGCCTCCGCGGGCAGGGCCGTGGGAAGATAGATGCGGGGGCGGACCAGCCCGAACACAAAAGGGGTGGGCACCTGCCCGCTTTCAAAAATGTTGTCCCGCACAGGCACGGCCTCGGCCACCCGGCGGCGCAGCCGCAGCCAGCTGACAAGGGTGTATAAGCAGAGGGCCAGAACGCCCGCCGCCCATACCAGCGCCAGCAGGGGAATGAGCACCTGCAAGGGGTTCGCGCTGGCGGCGGGCGCGGGGGCAAAGGTCTCGGCCACGATGGGGTTCACCACCCGGTCCACCGCGGCCACACCGCTGTTCAGCGCCGGGGCGGGGGAGAGCATGATATTCTCCGGAACTGTTTCGCCGCTGGGCAGAAGGCTCAGCGCGCTTTCCAGCGTGAAGGGGCACACAAGGCGGAACCCCACCAGCCCCCACAGCAGAACGCTGGCCCACTTGGGCCCCCTGCGCAGCAAAAGCCGCAGCACCAGCACCGCCAGCACCAGCCAGGAAGCGGCGATGCTGCGGTTCACAAGTTCAATGAACACATCCGCCATCCATTCAGCCATCGTGCTCAGCCTCCTCCCTGAACCGGTCGATCATTGCCTGCACCTCGTCCACTTCCTTTGCCGAAAGCTTGCGGTGCTTTGTGAAGGCCGCCACAAAAGCGGGCAGCGAGCCCTCAAAGGTCTTTTCCACCAGCTCGTCGATCTCTGCGGCCTGCACCTGATCCTTGCTCACCAGTGAGGTCACGATGGTGTTTTCGTTTTTCAAAACGCCCCGCTCGCTCAGCCGCTTGATGACGGTGTAGGTGGTGGTGGGCTTCCATCCAAGCTGCTCGCGGCACAGCTGCACCAGTTCGCTGCTCTTGATGGGCTCGTGCTCCCACAAAATGAGGCACAAGCGGTATTCACTTTCAAAAACCTTTGGCACTTCCATTGACTCCGCCTCCTTCTCTAATGCGTTAGAGCTTGTCTTTAGTCTAACATGTTAGAGCGCATATGTCAACCCTGTTGCGCGGGATGGATTGACGTATCCTGCTGCCGCGTGGCATAATAAGCAAAAATGCGGAAGGAAAAGCACTATGACCAAAATACTGTTTGTTTGCCACGGCAGTATCTTGAAAAGTCCTGAAAAAGCCTGTAAAATCAGTGGTTCTTTGGAGCAGAAGGGCGCTTACTACACCACTGCTACACCATTTTTGAAAGAACCTTGATGTGACAAGTTTCGATATATAAGAACGCAAGCGGCGATATTCCAGAATAGGAGTATCGCCGCTTGCTACATGTAGGTAAGTATGTTCCTTGAGCAAATGCTCATGTGCCATAAAGTAACACAAAAAGCAACAGACAGCCGCCACAATTCCGTAAAGATTGATACTTGACAGTCTCCCGAAAGCTCGCTACAATAATAGACGTAAAATTTGAGTGGACTTTTCCGGATTCGGTCATCTTTTTGCCACACAACTGTCTTATGATAGTTGTGTGGCTTTTTTGTTGCCTGCATCTCGGAAATGTTGACAGAATGGAGGATGATTTTTTATGGAAAACAACTTCTTATCTCTGATCAAGACGCGCCGTAGTGTACGGGCTTACAAACCGCAACCTGTCCCTTCCGAGGCGTTGGACGCTGTACTGGAAGCCGGGACTTATGCACCTACCGGCGGAGGACGTCAATCCCCTACCATCATTGCAATCACAGACCCCAAATACCGGCAGGAAATCGCCAGGTTAAACGCAGAAGTGATGGGGAACAATACAGACCCTTATTATGGCGCGCCTGTCGTGATTTTGGTTCTGGCAGATGGCTCCGCAAACACCTTCGTAGAGGATGGAAGCTGCGTCCTTGAAAATATGATGCTCGCCGCCCATGCTCTTGGGCTGGGAACCGTATGGGTACATCGGGAACGTGAGATTTTCGACAGTGAAAGCGGTAAGGCTCTCCTGCGGGAGTGGAAGCTGCCGGAAACCTTGCGTGGCGTCGGAGCGATTGCATTGGGTTATCCAGCTAAGGAAGCCGGTCAGCCCGCAGCACGCAAACAAAACTATATTGTTCGGATTTAATAACCTGCTGTCCGGCGCAATTTTTTTGCGCCGGACACTTTGTGGAGAGACCTGCTAACAAAAGTCAAGTAGAAATTTCAGATTTGAGGGAGCGGCAAAAAGACAACACAAAATCAAGCCGCTGAGCATCTCAAAATCGAAACGGCGGCCAACCAGATGGTATGACACGAAAATTAGTTGTGCTCCAGAGAATCCAAGTAGGCTTT